>CALUWU010000171.1 GCA_944324555.1 uncultured Desulfovibrio sp. | reverse complement strand
TCCTTGGCGGCGGCAGGCTTGGCGGTTCTGGGCTTGCTTGCGGTTTTCTTCGTTGCCATGTGTCAGTTCCTCTCTACTCTGCGTTGACGGCATCCAGCACGATGGCGCGGATATCAAGGCATACGGGGCAGTTGCTGATGCAGCGGCCGCAACCGTTGCAGGAGAAGGCCCCCCAGTTTTCGGGATAGGTGGCAAACTTGTGCGACACCCGGTTACGCATCCGCAGCGCCTTGGCCGTGCGCGGATTGTGCCCGCTGGCTTCACGGGTGAAGAGGGGGACATGCAGTTATCCCAGGTACGCAGACGGCGACCGGGCTTCTGGTAGCCGTCGCCCTCGTCCGTGATGTTGAAGCAGTAGCAGGTGGGGCAGAAGTAGGTGCAGGCGCCGCAGGAGAGGCAGCGATCCGTCTCCTTTTCCCAGAAATCGACGTCGGTGAAGCGGGCCGCCACCTTCGCGGGGGCGCTCTTGAGATCGGGCGCCTTGTCCAGCGTCGCCCAGGCGGCCTTGCGGGCCGCTTCGGCGTCAGGGAAGCGGCTCGCGCCGTCTTCAAGGCCGGAACCTTCGAGCAGGGCGTCGCCGCGGGGCGTCAGGCCCTGCAGGACGATGCCGCCCTCGACTTCGGTCATGAGTACGTCGGAGCCTTCCGGGGACGAGGGGCCGCCGCCGACCCAGTGACAGAAGCAGGTGGAACAGCCGCGCGGACAGGAAAGCGTCAGCACGGTAAGCTGTTCGCGCCGGGCCTTGTAATAGGGGTCGGCGAAGGGGCCTTTCAGATAGGGCCGGTCAAGAGTGACGTAGCCGCGGGCGTCGCAGGGGCGGCAGGCAAAGACCACGGTCGGCGCGGCCTGCGGCGTGTCGTCCAGCGTGAGGCTGACGCGCGAGGGATCTTCGGGGTCCTTGTCGCGCTTGTAGGTCAGCAGGGTCTCGCACTGGGGCAGCACGGCTTCCTTGGCGGGCACGGTGGCCTTTTCCAGGGTAAAGGGCTTGCCCTGCGTCCACTCTTCAAAGACCACGGATTTCTTGTCGGCGGGCTTTTCGACCGGCGCGAGCACGCGCGCATCCTTGGAGAGGTAGGCCAGAAAGGCGGGCAGGCCGTCGGTATTGACGAAACGGATGATGCTCATTTCCACTCCCTCTCATGGATGTTCTTTTCCTCAAGCTCATAGCCCAGCAGGGGCGGGACGGCTTCGGGGTCGAGGCCGGGCTTGTAGGCGTCGAAGAGCTGGGCCACGGCGCGGGCGATCTGCTGCCGCAGGGCCAGGATGGGAATGCCCACGGGGCAGGCCCGCTGACATTCGCCGCAGCCCGTGCAGCGTCCCGCCAGATGCATGGCATGGATGGTCTGGAAGAAGAGCTTTTCCTTTGCCGTGGCTTCCTGCGTCATCCACTGCGGTTCGCGGCTTTCGGCGATGCAGTAGTCGCGGCAGACGCACATCGGGCAGGCGTTGCGGCAGGCGTAGCAGCGCAGGCAGCGTTCCATCTGGCCTTTCCAGAAGCCGAGGCGCTCTTCGAGCGACATGGCGTCGAGCATGGCCAGCTCCGGCGGCGTGAAGGCGCCGGGCTGCACGGCTTCGGGAACGCCCAGACGGGTGTCCGCCAGCACGGCCGAAGGCGTGGTGCAGCCGTAGCATTTGCCCTGCGCGTAATCGTTCATGCAGAAGCGATGTTCCTTGCCGTCGGCGACGATGGTCACGCCGGCCTCGTCGTAGCTCACGCTGTCAATGGCCGAGTAGCGGCCCAGTTCCTGATTGACGCGGGCCATGTCCAGCGTGCCCTGACAGGGCATGGCGAAAATGGTCACGTCCTCGCGCTTGATCAGGTTTTCCTGCAGGAGTTCCACGACCGAGCGGGAATCGCAGCCCTTGACCACGACGCCGACTTTCTTGCCCTTGAAGGAGGGCAGATAGGTGGCGGGGTTGTTGACGTTGAAGGGGCCCCAGACCAGTTTGTCCACGTCTTCGGGCGTCCGCATGAAGAGCGGCACGGTATGGGCGGCGTCGTAGCCCTGCTGCCAGCCGATGACGCAGTCGAGTTCCGGGAGCTTGGCCTTGATGGCGGCCTTGAGATCGTCGAGCGCGGCGTTCTGTCCGGTTCCCAGCGGGCGCAGGGAGGTCAGGGCCATGTCCGCGATCTTGAGCAGCGGCTCGGCGTCTTCCAGTCTGGGCGCGGGGCCCAGCTTGTGGATGCGGTCCGTGAAGGTCGTGACCACATGCTGCCAGCGCTGGCCCTCGGAGGCCGACACCCAGGTATATTCAAAGCGGCGGTCGTCGATGCCCAGCACGGGAAGGAACTGTTTGAGCACTTCCAGACGGCGGCGGGCATAGTAGTTGCCGGCGGAATAGTGGCAGTCGCGCGGGTGGCAGCCGGACACGAGCACGCCGTCGGCGCCGTTGAGCAGCGCCTTGACGATGAAGAGCGGGTCGATACGGCCCGAGCAGGGCACGCGGATGATACGCAGGTCGGTAGGCTGACCGGCGCGGGCCACGCCCGCCGTATCGGCGCCCCCGTAGGAGCACCAGTTACAGAGAAAGCCTACGATCCGCAGTTCCTTGCCGTTCAGCACTGGCATAACGCGTTCACCTCCGCGAGAATCTGATTGTCGGTCGCATGCGCGAGCTGTATGGCCCCCTGCGGACAGGTGGACGTGCAGACGCCGCAGCCCTGACACACGGTTTCAATGACCTGCGCCTTGACTTCGCCCCGGAACTCCACTTCCTTGATGGCCCCGAAGGGGCAGCAGCGGATGCACTTGCCGCAGGCCACGCAGCGCTTGACGTCCACGGCGGCGATCTGCGGATCGTTTTCGAGCTTGTCGCGGGCGAAGAGAGCCAGCACCTTTGCGGCCGCGGCCGAACCCTGCGAGACCGAGGCCGGAATATCCTTCACGCCCTGGCAGACGCCGGCAAGGAAGACGCCGGCGGTATTGGTTTCCACGGGCTTGAGCTTGACGTGGCTTTCCATGAAGAAGCCGTAGCTGTCGTAGGAAATACGCAGCTTTTCCGCCAGCTGGGGCGAGCCCTTGCTCGCTTCCACGCCCACGGCCAGCACCACGAGGTCGGCGAGGATTTCCACCTGTTCGCCCATGAGCGTATCGACGCCGCGCACCACGAGACGGCCGTTGCCGTCGGGGTAGATCTTGGAAACGCGGCCGCGGATGTATTCCGTGCCGTATTCCTCGATGGCGCGGCGGGTGAACTCGTCGTACATCTTGCCCGGAGCGCGCACGTCCATGTAAAAGACGTAGGACTGCGAATCGGGGATATGGTCCTTGGTCAGCACGGCCTGCTTGGCGGTGTACATGCAGCAGAAGCCCGAGCAGTAGGGGCGTCCGATGGAGCGGTCGCGCGAGCCGACGCACTGGATGAAGACCACGTTGCGCGGTTCCTTGCCGTCGGAGGGACGCAGGATGTGCCCTTCCGTGGGGCCGGAGGCGGAGAGCAGACGCTCATACTGCAGGGAGGTGATCACGTCGGGGTATCTGCCGCCGCCGTATTCCTCGTATACGGTCCAGTCCATGAGATCATAGCCGGTGGCGGCCACGATGCAGCCCACCTCCTCGGTGATGATCTCTTCCTGCATTTCGTAGTTGATGGCCCCGGTGGGGCAGACCTTGGCGCAGACGCCGCACTTGCCCTTCACAAGCTGGCGGCAGTGCTCGGCGTTGATCACGGCCTTCTTGGGAATGGCCTGCGGGAAGGCGATATTGATGGCCGTGGTGGGGCCGGTGAATTCGTTGAAGGCGTCCGGCGTCTTCTTGCTGGGGCATTTTTCGGTGCAGGCGCCGCAGCCCGTGCACTTGCTCCAGTCGACATAGGTGGGACGCTTGCGGATTTTCACCGTGAAGTTGCCCACGTAGCCGGAAATGTCTTCCACTTCTGAATAGGCGTACAGGGTGATGTTGGGATGCTGGGCCACGTCCACCATCTTGGGGCCGAGAATGCAGGCCGAGCAGTCCACGGTGGGGAAGGTCTTGTCGAGCTTCGCCATCTTGCCGCCGATGGTCGCCTCGCGCTCCACCAGCACCACGGGCACGCCGCCGTCGGCGCAGTCGAGCGCGGCCTGAATGCCGGCCACGCCGCCGCCGATGATCAGCACGCGCTTGTTGATGTCGAAGGACTTGGCCGTCAGCGGCTTGTCGCGGCGCAGCTTTTCAACGGCGATCTGCACAAGTTCGGCGGCCTTGTTGGTATTGGCTTCCTTGTCCTTGCCGATCCACGACACATGCTCGCGGATGTTCGCCATTTCAAACATGTAGCGGTTGAGGCCGGCGCGCTCCACCGTCCTGCGGAAGGTCGGTTCGTGCATGCGCGGCGTACAGGACGCCACGACCACGCCGTCGAGCTTGTGCTCGTGAATGGCGGCCTCGATGGCCGCCTGCCCCGGCTCGGCGCAGGAATACATCAGGTCCGTGGCATAGGCCACGTCGGGGAAGGCGCGGGCAAGCTCCGCCACCCTGGCGCAGTCCACGGTGCCGCCGATATTGCTGCCGCAATGGCAGATAAAGACGCCTATTCTCATGCGTTGCCTCCTTCGGCGGCCTTGGCCTTGGCCTCGGCGAGAGCTTCTTCCCGACGCAGGGCGTCGAGTTTCTGCAGCAGCGGATCGGCGCTGACGCACAGCTTGTGCAAACCAAGTTCCCTGGGATCAAAGCCGAAGGCCAGCCCCATGAGCTGCGTGTAATACAGCACGGGCATATTGAAGAAGACGTTGACGGCCTTGGCGGCCTGTTTCTGCCGCAGGTCAAGATTCATCTGGCAGAGAGGGCAGGCAACGGCGACGGCGTCCACGCCCATGTTGGCGGCCACTTCCAGAATGCGCCCGGAATTGACGGCCGTCATGGGGCGCTCGGGAATGCCGAAGGACGCGCCGCAGCATTCGGTCTTGAGGGGGAAGTCCACCATTTCCGCGCCGCAGGCGGACAGCAGGCTTTCCATCAGCGTGGGATTTTCAGGATCGCCGAACTGCATCAGTCCGGCGGGGCGGCTCATGAGGCAGCCGTAATAGGCGGCGATTTTCAGCCCCTTGAGCGGCTTGCAGACATTGGCGGCGATATCCGCCGCCGTCCGGCAGCTCGCTATGGCCTGCATGACCGAGGTCGTTTCGGGCAGTTTCTCGGCCGCGGGATTGTCCAGCAGCTCGTTGACGCGCGCGCGGAAGGCCGGATTTTCCATGCGCTTGCCCGCGTGCTTCAGATTGGAAAGGCAGCTCGGGCAGGGCGTGACCACGGTCGCGGCGTCCATGCGCGCGGCGAGATCGAGGTTGCGGACGCAAAGCGCCGCCGAAAGTTCCGTATCCACGGCGTGGGCCGGGGTCGAACCGCAGCAGTTCCAGTCGGGGATTTCCTGCAGGCCAATTTTCAGCGCGCGGCAGACGGCGCGCGTGGACATTTCATAATCGGCGGAAGACCCCGCCGCGGAACAGCCGGGATAATAGGCGAAATTCATGGACGCACCCCCTCGCGCTTGGCGCGCTCTTCATAGCGCTTCAGAATGCGGCCGACGGCCTCGGCCCCGCCGTTGGGCGTGACGTGGGGCTTGAAGCCCAGCTTCTGCTTCGCCAGCGCCGCGGGAGCCAGATCCACGTCGGTAAAGACGCGCATGCTCCGCAGCATGTACAGCGCCATGGTGCCGATTTCGTAGGTACGGCCGAAGCGGCGCACCGTATCGAGGAAGGAGAACCAGAACTTTTCCACCTTGGGCACGGTCACGCGCCCCTCCTTGCGCGCCATGTGACGCAAGGTTTCCATCACGGCCGCCACGTCAATGTCGTTGGGACAGCGCAGGCTGCAGGTGGAACAGGAAAGACACATCCAGAGGGAACGCGAATTCAGAACCTGATCTTTCAGACCAAGCTGCACGCCCCTCATTATCTGGTTGACCTGTCTGTCGTACACGAAGCCGGCGGGTCAGCCCGCCGTACAGTTGCCGCATTGGTAGCAGGTGGAGACATTCTGTCCGCTCTGCGCCTCTACCTCCGCCGTAAAGGACGGGTCGCGCATCCTGCTGATATCAATGGCATTATTCATGGAAACTCACAGGGTTGAGGTCTGCAAGAACGGGCTGCGCCCGATGGAATGCTGTTTAACGTATCATGAAAGGCCTTCAAAAGCCAGAGTAGAAACTACAAACCGGCGGCCCCGGCCAGCTCGTGCGCGGCCCTCAGGCCCAGCTCGTAGCTTGCCGGCCCGAAGCCCGCGATGCTGCCCGCGCACACCGTCGAAAGCACGGAAAAATGGCGAAACGCCTCCCGGGCGTGCACGTTGGACATATGCACTTCGACAACGGGCGCGCGCAGCATGGCCAGCGCGTCCATGATGGCGTAGCTGTAATGCGTCCAGGCGCCGGCGTTGATCACCACCGCGCGCGTGCCGTCGTCCAGCGCCGCATGGATGCGCTCCACCATTTCGCCTTCATGGTTGGTCTGAAAGATATCGAGCCGCACGCCCAGCTCCGCGGCAAGCCGCTCCAGACGTTCGTTGATCTGCGCCAGGCTTTCCCGCCCGTACTGCTTCGGGTCGCGCCGTCCGAACATGTTCAGGTTGACGCCGTGCAAGATAAGATAGTCGTGCATACTCCGCCCTTGTAATGAGGTTGGTCAGAATCCGCCCGCCCCGTTCAGCGCAGGGCGGCTTCCAGCGCCGCGCGCGCTTCCGGCGGCAGCGGCCGCCCCGTCCAGAGACGGAACTGCGCGTCGCCCTGCCCGAAAAACATTTCATCCCCGGCGACGCACTCGCGCCCCCGCGCCTCCGCCGCGCGCAGGAAGGCCGTTTGCAACGGATTGTAAACGATATCATAGGCCAGAGCGCGCGCCGTCTCGGAAGCCAGCCGGGAGAAATCGCAGGGGCTTTCCCCCTCGTGCTTGCCGCGCATCCCCAGCGGCGTGGCGTTGATCACCAGATCCGCGGGCGCGTCATGACGCGCTTCCCAGGGCACGGGTTCCAGACCGAAGCGTTCGGCCAGTTCCAGATGCGAGCGATTGGAGGGCGTCGCCACCCGGATGCGGCGGAAGCCCGCCAGCGTCAGCCCGGCGGCGGCGGCCCGGGCCGCGCCCCCGGCCCCCAGCAGCAGAACGGACGTTTCCGGCGACAGACCGCGACGCTTCAGGGGCGCCATGAAGCCCGCCGCATCCGTATTGTCGCCCAGGAGCGCGCCGTCCTTCCAGAACAGGGTATTGACGGCGCCGACGCTCTCGGCCGCCCGCGTCAGGCCGTCCAGCAGCGGCATGACGGCCACCTTGTGCGGGATCGTCACGCTCACGCCGCGCACGGGCAGCGTCCGCACGGCGTCGATAAAGCGGGGCAGGTTTTCGGGCGCCGCCTCCCAGCGCAGATAGACCCCGGGCAGGCCGAGCGTCTGAAAGCCTGTATTGTGAATGAGCGGACTCAGGCTCTGGGCCAGAGGCCAGCCGACAACGCCGTATATGTCTTGCGGCATGAACAGTGCGGACATGAAATCTTCTCCGGGGAAACGCAGCGGTATTGTTGAACTGGCCGGATTGCGCGCCCTTGCGGACGCTTCCGGCGGGAGGTTCCGTTCCCGGCTCCGGCAGACGCGCTGCCGCGACCGCTCCGGCGGGCTTTCCTCCCTCGACGCATCAGACAGGAAAAATGCCCGGGCCGCAAGAGGCGGAAGCCGCCATAACGGAAAAACATGACTTTTTCACTCGCTCCGGGCCGGACGGCGCGGCGCCGCCTCGCGTGTCATGCTCGGAACTCATTACGTTTTTTCTTGAGAGGAAAGGCGTTCCAAACCCCGCGCGCCGCGTCTGACGGATAAAGATGGATGTTTTTTGTAACATGTTTTGTCCTGAACCTGACGCTCATGCAAAAAAAGAGAGGCAAGCCCGAGACTTGCCTCTCTTCCCTCCCATAGAGCGAACGGACGCGCCGCCCGCCGCGGATTGACTAGAGCGTTTTGCCATTGAAAAAGGCGAAACGCGTGGCCGCAGCACAGGCCGTATGGTTTGAAACGCGCAGCGTTCCAAACTAAAAATGCTCTAGGTCCGCTTGATTTCCATGGCCTTCCGCAGCATTTCGTCGGCGGTCGTGATGACCTTGCTATTGGACTGGAAGCCGCGCTGCGTGATGATCAGGTTGACCATTTCCGACGACATGTCCACATTGGACGTTTCAAGATTGTAGGCGTTGATTTCGCCGTAGTTTTCCGTGCCGGCCACGCCCATTTCCATGGCGCCGCTGGCTTCGGTGGCGCTGTAGAGGTTGCCGCCCTCGCGATACAGGCCGTCTTCGCTGGTAAAGCGGCAGACGGGGATCTGCCACAGCTTCTGTTCCTGACCGTTGCTGTAATAGGCGATGATGTCGCCGTTCTGGGCGATATCGTAGTAGCTCATCTGGCCTTCGGTGTAGCCGTCCTGAACGATATCCCCTTCCGAGGCGCCGGCAAAGGCGGTGGTGGCGAGGGAAGAGGCCTCGCCGCCCTCGACGCCGCCAAGACGGGCGGGATCGACGCCCACTTCGGCGGCCGTCGCCGCGCCGCCGACGGTGTTTCCGCCCTCAAGACCGAAATCGATCGTCACCGCGGAGCCGTTGATATTGCAGAGGAAACCGCCTTCCCCGCGTTCGGCCGCCCGCCACTGGGCAAGGTCCTTGCCGGCGTCTTCGCCGGGCGTAAAGGCGGACATGCCCGTCAGCTTGCCGGAGGAATCAAAGGTAAGCACGCCGCTCATGACCAGCCCGTCGCCGGACTGCGTCTCCGCGGTCGGGTCCTGATCCAGCGCAAGCACGAATTCCATCCGGCGCGCGTTGGGGTCGTCGGAGGGCGCGGCGTCGAAATAGGCGGTCAGGGTGTGCTTGGCGCCTTCGGCGTCATAAACGGAGATGCTCTGCTGGTGCCCGTAGCTGTCGGAAGCCAGCGGCGGTTCCATGCGCGCGTCGTAATTGGACAAAAGGGCGAAATAAGGATTCTCCGCGCTGGTCGAGGCGTCCTTGGAAAAGCCCAGATTCAGGGTAAAGCCCACCGACGAGGTCGCCTTGGCGTCCATCGTGCCGAAACGGTCAATCTGTACCGAGCCAAGTCCGCCGAGAGTGCCGTCTTCGTTGTACTTGTAGCCGCTCAGATTCAGGCCCGTGGGCGTACACATGAAACCCTGCTCGTCGGTGATGAAATCGCCGGTGCGGGTATAGAACTGCGCGCCGGTTTCGTCCGTGACCTGGAAAAAGCCCTTGCCGGTGAGCGCCAGGTCGGAAACCGAATTCGTGCTTTCAAGATCTCCCTGAAGGAAGAAGGTGCGGATCGAATCCACCGCCATGCCGTGACCAAGCTCGCCTGTGCCGACCAGCGAGTCTTCCTGCGTTTCCCAGCCCGAGCCGATATTGCCCTGCGAGCTGTAGATCAGATCCGAATACTGAATGTTCTGCTGCTTGAAGCCGTAGGTGCTTACGTTCGCCAGATTGTTACTGATGACGTTCAGCCCCTGCGACAGGCCCTTCATGCCTGTGGCGCCGATAAAAAGAGAAGAATTCATATCTGCTCCTCGCCGAAAAAGAATGTCGCCCTCCCCACGAAGGCGAAAAGCCCCGGCAAAATCTGCCAGGCCTGCCCATAACGAAGCACAGGGCGTGCCAGAAGCGGAAAAGACGGTTGAACAGCAATTCAACACAACGATATTATTTAAAAAAAACAAAAATATCTTCTTCGCGCGGCCCCGCCGGAGCGGGACAAAATTGCCGCCCGGCCGGGCAGGGACGCCCCTTGCGCGGCGGAAGGACCGTTCTTTTCCGGCGGGCGATCCGCATCGCGCGGACGTCGCCGCCGCGCGTTGCGCGCGACAGGAAAGGCCGGGAAAACCGGAGAGAAAAAGACGAGAGCGCCTTTCCTGAGGAAAGACGCTCTCTCGAATATTCCCGGACGGGAAAAGGGCTAACGGGCGCCCTTGGGGAAGAGCACCACGCCCATTGTCTTGAAGATGATGTGAATATCCAGCAGGATGGACATATTCTTGATATAATAGAGATCGTATTCGAGCTTGCGGCGGGCGTCGTCTTCGGAGGCGCCGTAGGGGTAGCAGACCTGCGCCCAGCCGGTCAGGCCGGGCTTCACCATGTGCCGCATGCCGTAATAGGGAATGACTTCCTTGAGCTGGCGCACAAAGGTCATGCGCTCGGGACGCGGCCCGATGAAGCTCATGTCGCCCTTGAGGATATTCCATATCTGCGGCAGCTCGTCGATCCGTACCTTGCGGATGACGCGGCCAACGCGCGTTACGCGGTCGTCATGCGCCCTGGCCCAGACCGCGCCGTTCTTCTCCGCATCGGTACGCATGGAACGGAACTTGTAAACCGTGAATTCCTTTTCGAACAGGCCGACGCGGCTCTGGGTGTAGATGACCGGGCCGGGAGATTCCAGACGGATCAGCAGCGCGGTAATCAGCATGACGGGCGCGGCGGGAATCAACAGCGCCAGCGAGATCATCACGTCCAGCGCCCGCTTGAGGCGCCGCAGGGAACCGCGGGTGTTGAGGGAGAAGCCTTCGGACTGCAAGAGCCATTCATCGGTGATCAGCCCGATGGGCAGCCGATGAGCCACATGCTCGTAGAAGGCCCGGATATCCACGATCATGGCGCCGCGCAGCTTGGCGTCAAGGAGATCGCGGGCGATATCGTCGTCAATGGGCGCGTCCGGCAGGAGAACGATGATGGTCGCGCCCTTTTCCCGCGCGATGGACAGCGCCTGAAAGGGCGCGCCGAGGCAGGGGCCGGCGTCGGGGGCCTGTCCGGGTTCGCCCACATAGCCGAGAATCGTCGCCTTCGGCAGGCTTTCCGCCAGCATCTGACGCACCTTTCCGGCCCTGTCCACGCCGATGAACAGCACCCGGAGCGGATGCGTCACCTTGTCGGCATTGAGGTAGTAGAAAAAGCGCCAGCCCAGACAGAACAGCATGGAAAGGCAGAAGAGCAGCAGCGCCGTTTCCCTGTCGAACCGCCAGTGATCAAAGGAATAGGAGGCCGTCGCGGAGCTGATGATGGCCAGCACGCAGGCCACCAGCACGCGGCCGCTGGTCTCCTTGAAGTCTTCCATGCCGACGCTGTAGGCGTCGAGGATGTAGAAGAACAGCAGATAGAAGAAGACCGTGAACAGGGACGCGCCGGTATAGTCGTCAAAGACGTTCAGGCCGGGTTCGATGGTCGTCAGCCCGGAGATAGTCAGGGCAACCACCAGACAGACCACATCCAGCACCTGCAGGAGGGCCATGCGGTAAAAACTGATCATACAAGCTCCTTGGAGCGGGACGAAGGATCAGCGACGGGGCGTCAGGCCCATATCGCGCACAATGCCGGAAGCCACCACTTCGGCGTCGAACTCGGCCACCGCCAGCCGGCGGCCGGCGGCCCCCATGCGGGCGATCTCCGAGGGACGCGCCAGAAAATATTCCATCGCCCCGGCCAGCGAGCGCGGATCGCGCGCGCGGCAAAGGCGGCCGTTATCGCCGTCGCGCACCACTTCGCGGCAGCCGGGCGCATCGGTGACGACCGCGGGCCGCCCCATGCTCATGCCTTCCATTATGGAAGTCGGCGTGCCTTCCCGCCAGGAAGGCAGCACAAGGACATGCGCGTCCGCCACATGCGGACGCACGTCGCGCGTTTCTCCGAGGTATTCGATCAGCCCCTGTTCCTGCCATTGCCGCACGCGCTCCAGCGGCACGCCGCCCCGGCCGGTTTCCGCGGGCCCCAGCAGACGGAAGACCGCCGCCGGATAACTCTCCCGAAGCAGGCGCGCGGCCTCGGCGTATTCCTCAAGGCCCTTGGCCTCCAGCAGGCGGGCCACCAGCAGAAAGACGACGCGCCGCTCCCGCGGGGGAGCGTCGTCCGCGGGCAGGGGCGGCAGGGGCGCGGGAGCGAAACGGCGCGCGTCCACGCCCGTGCCGCGCGCCATGAGCACGCGGGCGTTCTTTCCGAGAATGCCGCACTGCCGGAACAGCGCCACGTCGTCCTGATTCTGGAAAAAGACGCCCTCCACGCGGGCCAGCGCCCGCGCGTAGAGAAAGACGCTCAGCCTGTTGATGCAGCGCTTGAAAAAGGAATCCGCCTCGAAGGCGTAGCCCAGGCCGGTGATGGTGGCGTACACGTGCGGCACGCGCGCCGCGCGCGCCGCCAGACAGCCGTAAATGACGGGCTTGATGGTTGAGGCAAAGAGATAGTCGGGACGCTCCGTCCGCAGCAGGCGGACCAGCGCGGCGAAGCTGCGGGCGTCGCGCAGGGGGTTCAGCCCCTTGCGATCCAGCGGATAATGGACGACGCGCGGCGCGCCCGTCGCCCTGAGATCATGGCCGACGCCGCGCAGGGCGGCGTCCGCCTGCGGGTCGCCGGGCGGCACGGCAAAGACGACGTCGCGCCCGTCAAGCAGCATCCGGCGCGCCAGCACCGTCCAGAAATTGGCCGTCGAACGGCCCTGATTGCCGAGAACAAGGACTTTCATTGTCACAAGGCCTCCTTCCGGGGAATACAGGGCGCGCCGCCGGTTCATTACCGGGGAACGATGCGCCTGTTCTGTCATGGCTATAGCAGGTAGGCGAACGCCTGAAAAGCCCCTTTTCCCGGCGGTTGCGACGGCTTTTGACAGATGCTGCGGCCTGACGTAAAAACGCGGAACACGGTCGATGCGCCGTCCAACAGCAACCTCAGACGGAGAACGCTATGCGCGCCTATTCCGATCTCTGCGCCTCCATGCAGGCCGCCCCTTCCCGCTGGCTTGTCACCGGCGTCGCGGGCTTTATCGGCTCCAATCTGCTGGAGCGTCTGCTCACCCTCAACCAGGAGGTCGTCGGCCTCGACAACTTCCTGACCGGCTACCAGAAGAACCTCGACATGGTGCGCGACATCGTGGGCGAGGACGCCTGGAAACGCTTTACTTTCATCGAGGGGGACATTCGCGATCTCGATACCTGCCGCAAGGCCTGCCAGGGCGCGCGGCACGTGCTGCACGAGGCCGCGCTGGGTTCCGTGCCCCGCTCCATCGACGACCCGCTGCTTTCCAACAGCTGCAATATCGACGGTTTCGTCAACATGCTCGTGGCCGCCCGCGACGCGGGCGCGGAGAGCTTCGTCTACGGCGCCGCCTCGCCCACCGATGGCGATTCGCCCGAACTGCCCAAGGTGGAGGACAAGATCGGCAGCCCCCTGTCGCCCTACGCCGTCACCAAGTACGTCAACGAACTCTATGCCGACGTCTTTGCCCGCTGCTACGGCTTCCAGACCGTCGGGCTCCGCTATTTCAACGTGTTCGGCCGGCGGCAGGACCCCTACGGCGCCTACGCCGCCGTCATTCCCCAGTGGTTTGCCAGCCTGCTCAAGGGCGAGACCGTCTTTGTCAACGGCGACGGCGAAACCAGCCGCGACTTCTGCTATATCGATAATGTAGTGCAGGCAAACCTGCTGGCCAGCTTTGCCGGCGCGGACGCCCGCAACAAGGTTTACAACGTCGCGTTCGGGCAGCGCACGACCCTGAACGAGCTGTTCGATCTGATCAAGGAAGAGGTGACGCGCCACAAGCCCGAAGCCGCGTCGGCCGCGCCGACCTATCGCGACTTCCGCACCGGCGACGTGCGTCATTCCCTGGCAGACATCACGCGCGCCGCGACCCTGCTCGGCTACGCTCCGGCCTTTGACGTGCGTCAGGGCCTGCGCCTGGCCGGCGACTGGTACGCCGCCAATCTGTAATCCGGCGGGGAGGGGCCGCCCCTCCCCCCTCTTTCGGAGCCGCCATGAAACACGCTTCCCTTCTCCTTCTGGCCGCCGCCCTGCTGCTGTCCGCCTCCGCTCCCGCCGCCGCCGTCGACTTCAAGGCGCGGGGACAGTGGCTGACGAGCTTCGACTACGGACAGCACGGCGCATTTACCGGCGGTTCGGGTTCCTGCGGCTACGGCGCGCGGCAGGAAGACAACTTCGAGGCGCGCCAGCGCCTGCGCCTGCAACTGGAAGCCGCGGCCTCCGAAAGCCTTTCCGGCGTCGTCGGGCTGGAAATCGGCGAACAGATCTGGGGGAAGGGCGCGCAAGGCGCGGCCCTCGGCGCTGACGGCGCGGTCGTTGAGGTCAGGCACGCCTACCTTGACTGGATGGCGCCCGCTACGGACATACGCGTGCGCATGGGCCTTCAGCCGCTGGCGCTGCCCGGCCTCGCCGCCGGTTCGCAGGTTCTGGACGACGATCTGGCGGCCGTCAGCCTGACGGCCCGTCTCTCCGACGCCGCCGACCTCACGCTCTTCTGGGCGCGCCCCTGGAACGACAACTTTGACGGCGTCGCCAGCGGGGAGCGCGGCAACGTCCGGGCCGCCTATCTGGACAATATGGACCTTTTCGGTCTGACGCTTCCCC
Organism: uncultured Desulfovibrio sp.; assembly: GCA_944324555.1. GTDB lineage: Bacteria > Desulfobacterota > Desulfovibrionia > Desulfovibrionales > Desulfovibrionaceae > Desulfovibrio. The sequence goes on along the minus strand of CALUWU010000171.1, from coordinate 13,276 downwards.
TGCGCTTCGAGGCCGCGAACGTCGTTCCCTGGGGCATGTACGCCATGATCGGCCCCAACGTCTTCCGCACGCAGGGCGACGCCTCGCGCTACGGCGCTTCCTACGCGATGTATCGGGGCGGCATGCTGCCCGCCGGCGGCGCGACGCATGGCGAACGTCTTTCCGGCTACGGCAACGCCTGGTGGGCGGGCCTTTCCGGGGAACTCGTCCTGTGGGACCCCTTCCGCCTGACGTGGGATTTCGCCGCGGGCGAAGCGCGTACCGACGACGCCTCCGCAACCCGTCGCGGCTGGTATGCCGCGCTGCTGGCGGAATACCGGCTGGACTGGGCGACGCCCGGCGTCTACGGCTGGTATGCTTCCGGCGACAACAATGATCGCGGCGACGGCTCCGAGCGTCTGCCCGTCCTCTCGCTGACGAACGCCGACAACGGCTTTTCCCACTACGCCTTTTCCGGGAATCCGTATATCGGCAGGGAAAGCGCCGTGGGCTGGAGCATGGCCGGCACCTGGGGCGTCGGCCTGCGCCTCGGGGATATTTCCGTCGTCGAGGACGTACGGCAGACGCTGCGCGTCAATCTCATCGGCGGCACGAACAGCCCCGCCATGGGCCGCCTGCTGACGCGCGACGGCCTGGCCGCCAACAGCGGCTCCTTCGGCGCGCCCGGCATGGAGGGCCTGTATCTCACGACCCGCGATCTGGCCCTGGAACTGGGGCTGTCCAGCTATACGAAAATTTACGAAAACATGACCGTCGGCCTCGAAGCCTCCTATATCGCCCTGTGGCTGGATCAGGGCGACAACGTCTGGGGGAACAGCCGCATGAACGGCTATCGCGACGACGTGCGCGACGCCTGGAACATCGCCTTTGTCTATGCCTACAGCTTCTAGAGCGTTTCACCTTTAAAAAAGGCGAAACGCGAGGCGGCGACCCCCATCCTTCCCCCAACGCGCTTTTTCAAAGGGGACGCAGGCCCTGCGGAAGGCGCCTTTCAACGGCCATGTGCAGCCTGCATTTATTTATAAATAAATAGAAAAATCCCGCGCGACGGGTGCAACAACGCCATGAAAAAAGACATTCTTGCCCTTGCCGCCCTTGCCTGCCTCCTTGCCGCCCTGCCCGCCGCCCGCGCCGACGCCGCTTCCGGCGGCTGCGCTTCCCGGGAAGCCCATATTCTGGCCAAGATCGCCGCGGCCAAACAGCAGGGCAACGACATGGCCCTTGCCGGTCTGGAAACCGCCCTGAAAGAGACCCGGCGCTGGTGCCGGGACGACAGCCTGCGCGGCGAGGCCGAACTGCGCGTGCAGGAAAAGCGGGCGGAAGTGGCCGAACAGGAACTGGAGCTGAAGGAAGCGCGGGCCGCCGGCAAGGCGGACAAGATTGCCAAACGGGAACGCAAGCTCCGCGAAGCGCAGGAAGAGCTGCGGGAAGCCATTGCCGAACGCGACGCCCTGCTGCAAAAATAGCATGGAACGACCGGACCCGTCCTCCATTCCTCTTTCGCCGGGCGTATATCTTTACAAGGACGCGCGCGGACAGGTGATCTATGTGGGCAAGGCCCGCATCCTGCGCCGCCGCGTGCTTTCCTATTTCCGTCCCGAAGGTCTGCCCGCCAAGACGCGCGCCATGCTGGCGCACGCCGTTTCGCTGGACTTTCTCACCACGACGACGGAAAAGGAGGCGCTGCTGCTGGAAGCCGGCCTTATCAAGCGCCACCGTCCGCATTACAACATCGTCTTGCGCGACGACAAGCAATACGCCCTGTTCCGCATCAACGTCAGACACCCGTACCCGCGCCTGGAAATCGTCCGGCAGGCGCGCAAGGACGGCGCGCGCTATTTCGGGCCGTTCACCTCCGCCGTTTCCGCCAGAGAAACCTGGAAACTGCTCCATCGGGCCTTTGCCCTGCGCCGCTGCGCCGACAAGGCCATGCGCAACCGCGTGCGCCCCTGCCTCTACCATCACATGGGGCAATGCCCGGCCCCCTGCATGGGTCTGACAACGCCCGAAGCCTATCACGAATCCGTCAGGAAGATTGTCGAACTGCTGGAAGGCAGATCCGACGCCCTGACGGCCCGCCTTCAGACGGAAATGGAGCGGGCGGCCGAGGCGCTGGACTTTGAAACCGCCGCCCGCCTGCGCGATCAGATCCGCGCCGTGGAGCGGACGGTGGAACGTCAGGCCGCCGTGCTGCCCGGCGGCGGCGACATGGACGCGCTGGGGCTCTTTCCGGCGGACCGGGGGCTGGCCCTGGGCCTGATCTTTGTTCGCGGCGGGGCCGTCATCGACGGCCGCTCCTTCTACTGGCCGGGGCTGACGCTTGAAGACGCCCCGGAACTGATCTGGTCCTTTCTCGGGCAGTACTACGCGCAGGCAACGCCGCCGCCGCGCATCCTGCTGCCGTGGATGCCTCCCGACGATATGGACGAGGCGCGAGAGGACGAGGCGGAAGACGACGCCCCCGCTCCGGGGGAGCGCGCCCTGCTGGAGCAGACGCTCGGCGAACGGCGCGGCGCTCCCGTCCGCATTGTCGCGCCCCGGAATGCGGCGGACAACCGCCTGATAGACGTGGCCCAGTCCAACGCCCGCGAGGAAGCGCGCCGCCGCGAAAGCCGGCAGGAAACGCCCATTCTGGAACGCCTTGCCCGGGCTTTGAACCTTCCCGCGCCGCCGCGCCGCATTGAATGCGTGGACGTCTCCCATACCAGCGGCCGTCAGACGCGCGTGGGTCTGGTCGTGTTCGAGGACGGACGCGCCCGGCCCCCGGACTATCGCGCCTACGCCATGCCCGACGGCGGCGACGATTATGGAACGCTGCACGACTGGATGGCGCGGCGTCTGGAAAGCGGCCCGCCGTGGCCCGATCTGCTGCTGGTGGACGGCGGGCGCGGGCAGCTGGCGGCCGTTGGCAGGGCGCTGGCGGAGGCCGGACAGGACGGACTTTTCGCCCTTGCGGGCATCGCCAAGGCGCGGGATGAACGGGGACATGCCGACCGGCGCGCGGGCAACGTGTCCGATCGCATCTTTGTTCCCAACCGGACCAATCCCCTGCCGCTGCGCGAAGGCAGCCCGGAACTGCTCTTTCTGCAACATGTTCGCGACACGACGCACCGCTTTGCCATTGGCCGTCACCGCAAGGCGCGCGGCGGCGCGGCCCTTTCCGGCGAACTCATGCGGCTGCCGGGCATCGGGCCGGCGACCGCCCGCCTCCTCTGGGAGCGCTTCGGCAGCGTTGAGGCCATGCGCGCGGCCGATGAAAAGGAATTGCAGACCCTGCCCGGCATCGGCAAGACCCGCGCGGCTCTGCTGCGGGCCAAGCTTCAGGGACTTTAGGCCAATTTCAGTTTGAAACACAACGCGTTTCAAACTGAAATTGCTCCAGGGTCAGGACTCATTATCAAGAGCTGTTTTCTTGCGGGATAACATATCCCCGCGTTCCCGCCGTCTCCCTCCTCTCTTGCCGCCGCGCCGCATTTCTGGCGTCCGTCTCCGCCGCCGTCGCGACTCCTTTGCGTAAAAGACCGCCCGCCTCCGCGCCGGCGGTCTTTTTTCCGCGCGCCGCAGCCAAAACCATAACACGGCACGAATATTGCATTATATCAACAAACACGACAGGGAGACGATTATGATACCTTCTGTAATTTCAAGCCATTACAATAGGTCGTCAACGTATGACGCCAACGCCTCCATGCAATCGATTCCCGAGCGGCGTCAGAACGCCCAGCCGGGTTCCGTACAGAAGGAAAAAAATGCCGACGGCGATACCGTAACCATCTCCGAAGAAGCTCGTAACGCCGCAGCCGCCCGGCAGGAAGCCGTCGCGGCGCAGAAGGCGGCGGAAAATGCCGAAACGCAGGCCGCCGCGGAAGAACAGACGCAGGAAAAGGAAAGGGAGCACGCGGCCAACGCGACTTCCCCGGACGAAGACGGCGACGCCATGCCTGAACAGACGGAAACCCCGGAACAGGCCGGAGAGGCTCCGGCGCAGATCGACAGCGCCCGCGCAAGACAGTCGGCGTTCCAGCAGAAGGTCGCGCGGCTGTACCGGCAGCACTCAATATAGGCGCACAACATGCCCGACGCACAACAAAGGCCGCCCGCGTATCCGCGAGCGGCCTTTTTAGAGCATTTTCAGTTTGAAACGCTTCGCCTTGCAAACCAGACAGCCTGTCGTTTCGCGGAAAAGGCGCGATTTTTCCGCTCTCTTCTGTCCGGGGGCCGCCTCGCGTTTTGCCTTTTTCAAAGGCACAACGCTCTATCCATCTGAAAAACCTGTCTTGCGGGCGGCCAGCCACGCCGCCGCGGCGGCGGCGCAATCCGCCGCGTCCGGGTGCCGGGCCGCCTCCGCCAGACGCGCGCGGCGCTCCTCCGTCAGCGGATGCGTCCCCTTGCGGGCGGACAGCTCGACCATGCGGGGATTCACGCGCCCCTGACACAGAAAACCGCCGAGACAACGGTTGCCGTTTTCCCGCAGCATGCGCTCGGCAGCCTCCCGGCAGCGGCCGGCATGCGGCGACGTGGGCCAGGCGCCCAGCGTGCCGAAATAAAAGACCGACTTGCCCGAAAGACGCCGCCATACGGCCTGCGACGCCTCGTCAGGCTGCCCGCGACGCACCCAGAAGCCCAGCGCCAGCACCTCCACATCGGGCAGATCAGACGCCTCGCGCACATCCAGAAGCGCGTCCCCCGACGCCTCGGCAAGCGCCTCGGCAATGCGGCGGGTGTTGCCGGTAACGGACGAATAGACAATGGCCGCGCGACCGGCGGCGGACGACAGAACAGAAGTCATGGCATTATTCCCGGGCGGCCCTGCGCAGGGCCTCTTCATCTCGGATGATCACGGCGCGCCGCTCCAGATCGATGACCCCCGCGCGGGCAAGACCGTTCAGCTCGCGGCTGAGACTTTCCCGGCTGACGCCCAGCAGGCGGGCCAGCAGTTCCCGCGTGCCCACAAGCTCTATGGACAGGCTGTTTTCCATTTTCCGGCGATGCAGCAGCCACGACGCCACGCGCCGCGATACGGAAATAATCCCCTGCGACTCCGCCGTCTTGTTGATGAACAAGCGTTGCCGGAACGATAACGCGCGCGCCAGCAGCAGACAAAGGGCCGGGTTCCTGTCCGCCAGTTCCCGCACTTCCCGGCAGGGCAGATGCAGCACCCGGCAGCTCTTGATCGCCGACGCCGACGCCGGAAAGCCCCCTTCATAATACGGGGCCGCGGGATCAATGAAGCGGCCGGCGCGAATCAGGCAGAGGACGCATTCGCGCCCATGCGGCCCGATCTTGAAGAGCTTGGCCTCCCCCGACAACAGCAGGGAAAGCGAGGCGGGAGCGTCCCCTTCCCGAAAGATGACGCTGCCCCCCGCATACTCCCGGACGCGGGCGCAGGCGGCAAGGTTCCGCCGCTCCTCGGGAGACAGCAGCTTGCCGATAACCATGCCGCCGCCTTCAAGCGCGGCAAGAGCGGAAACGCCCGCGGTCCGGGATGTCATGCTATTTTCCCATATTCCGTAAAACGACGCGCGGCGGAAAGAACGCCCGCCGCATGCTCCCGCGCTGAAAGAATGCGCGGGAGACGAACGTTAACGCCCTTAACCGAGAATGGCCTTGAGGTCCTCGTCGGCCGTGCTGATGGGAGTAAGATTCCACTTTTCCACCAGCACCTTGAGAATATTGGGAGAAATGAACGCGGGCAGGCTGGGGCCAATACGGATGTTCTTCACGTCCAGGGCCAGCAGGGTAAGCAGGATGCTGACGGCCTTCTGCTCATACCACGACAGCACGAGCGACAGCGGCAGATCGTTCACGCCGCATTGCAGGGCCTGCGCCAGCGCCACGGCCACCTGAATGGCGCCGTAGGCGTCGTTGCACTGCCCCATGTCGATCAGGCGGGGCAGGCCTTCCAGTTCGCCAAGATCCTTGTCAAAGAAGCGGAACTTGCCGCACGCCAGCGTCAGCACGAGGCAGTCGGCGGGAATCTTTTCGACCAGCTCGGCGTAATAATTCCGGCCGGGACGCGCGCCGTCGCAGCCGCCCACAAGGAAGATATGCCGCAGCTTCCCGGACTTCGCGGCCTCCAGCACCTTCGGCGCCGCCGCCAGCACGGCCTCGCGCCCCAGACCGGACAGGATTTCCTTGCCCGGAGCGTCTTCGGCAAAACCGGGCAGCTCCTGCGCCTTGCGAATCACAGCGGAGAAATCGCGGTTGACGCAGTGCGTCAGACCCGGCCACCCCACGTTGCCGCAGGTAAAGACCTTGTCCGCGTAGCCTTCGGGATTCTGGATGCAGTTGGTCGTAAAGAGGATCGCGCCGGGGAATTCCGGCATTTCCTTCTGCTGATTCTGCCATGCCGTGCCGAAATGCCCCGCCAGATGCGGATAGGCGCGCAGCTCGGGATAACCGTGCGCGGGCAGCATTTCGCCGTGCGTGTAGACGTTGACGCCAAGGTCTTTGGTCTGCTCCAGCAGGGCTTTCAGATCGCGCAGATCATGGCCGGAAATCAGAATGGCCTTGCCCTTGCGATGCCCGAGCGAAACCTTTGTCGGCGACGGCGAACCAAACGACGCGATATTCCCGGCCTCCAGCAGTTCCATGGCGCGAAGGTTGACCCTGCCGCATTCCAGCGCCAGCGCCAGCCAGTCGCCAAGCTCGCGTTTTTCCGCGTCATGCTTGCCGCCGGCAGCAAGGCCGCGATACAGGAACGCCGCCACTTCAGGATCGCGCCGCCCCAGCTCGGCCGCATGATCGGCATAGGCGGCGACGCCCTTGAGACCGTAAAGCAGAAGCTGCATGGCCGAACGCACGTCCTCGTCCGCGGCAAGGGCCGCAATGGAGGTCGCATGACCGGCCAGCATGGCGTCGATATCCGCCGGAGCGGGACAACCGCACCGCGCGGCCAGCGCCTGCGCGCGGCGCAGGGTCTCGGCCTGCAAGGCCCGCAGGGCTTCGGGATCAAAGTTCACGTTGGTCAGGGTGCTGAACAGCGCCTTGGCCGCGAAGTCGTCCGTAGCCTCGTCCACAATGCCGTCCGCCCGGGCCTTCAGGGCAATATGGGCCAGTTCCCGCAGCTGCGCCACAAGGGCGTCCTGAATGTCGGCGACTTCGGCCTTCTTGCCGCAGACGCCGATCTTTTCACAGCCCTTGCCCTTGCTGGTCTGTTCGCACTGATTACAGAACATGGTAACATCCTCCGAAATATAGTGTTCGCGCCGGGCCGGAACGGGACGCAGCGCCGGGACGCGTATGTCCCGCGAGCGCGAAGCCCGTCTTGCCGGAAAGGCCCCTTGCATATTTCCTTGCCGATGTATCGCATCCTAGGAGGATTTTGCCCCGCATGCTGTGACGCCGATCACAAAATGCGCCGGAAGCGCGCCCGCCCTGAAAGGCGTTCCCGGCCGGCGCCCCCGCTTTACATTCCTGTCCTTTCTTCCTATGCTTGCTCAGGATGCCAGAAGTTTTAGGAGCTGACGTGCAATTACCGTGTTATCGTCCCGACATCGCAGGTATGACCTGACCGAATCCGCGGTGGGGCAGTGTGTCCCCGTCTCTGCTTGCGGCTTCGGCACGATAAACGCCCATCATCCGCCCTTCCCGCTCCCTGACGGACATTTCCCCATCGCGTATCCCGTATGGTTTCATGCGGGTTTTTTTGCGCCCGGCGCCATGCACGGGGCATGGCGCAAACGCCGATCCCGGCGCGCAACACGCAACCGCAAGGGGAAATCTCATGCTCAAACGCTGTCTCCGTCACATCCTGCCGGCAGTCGCCCTGCTGATTGCCGCCATGCCCGGCCTCGCCGCCGCGGAACCGCCCGCCTTCAAGACGGGCTTCATCTTCACGACGCATCACTCCCCCTTCCTTGTCGCCGCCTCCAGAGGCGAAGCCTTCAAGGAACTTGGCGTCTATCTCAAGCCCCTCATGGAAAGGGAAAGCTACGAACTGATCAAGGACGGCAAGAGCGTCGCCATCCTCGATCTCGTCGTTGCCAAGAGCGGCTCCGAAACGGCGACGCTCTTTGCCCAGAAGCACCTCGACATGGGCATCGCCTCCATCACCGCCATCATGGCCGGCATCGACAAGGGCGTCCCCATGAAAATCATCTGCCCTCTCCAGACGGAAGGCATGGCGCTGGTCGCCCCCAAAAACTCGCCTCTCTCCGACTGGGACAGCCTGCTGCGGCATATCCGGCAGGCGAAAGAGCCCGTAAAGATCGGTTTTCACTCCCCCACCAGCGCCCCCAAGATCGTGCTGGAAGGCGCGCTGGCGCAGGCCGGCTGCAAGGTCACCCTCGACCCCTCCGATCATGACGCCGACGTGCTGCTCGTCGACCTCAAGGAAACCGGCAATCTCCTTGCCTCCCTCTCCGCCGGGCAGACCGACGCCGTCGTCGGCCCCTCCCCCTTCCCCGAAGTCGCCCAGACCCGGGGCGTCGGCAAGGTTATCGTCAACCTCGGCGATCTGCCCCCCGCCGGCCGCTGGAAGGACTTCCCCTGCTGCGTCGGCGTCGCCTCCGACGACATGCGCCGTCAGCACCCCGACGTGGTCGCCGCCTTTGTGGAGCTCATCGCGCGCGCCAATGCCTGGTGCAACGAACACCCCCGGGAAGCCGGGGAGATCGCCGCGGCCTGGATCGGCCTTCCGCCCGAGGCCGGGCGCAAGTCTACGCTCGTCTTTGTCAACGATTTCAATGAGAACTGGATGCGCGGCGCGGGCGCCTATCTTGATATCCTCAACGGGATGCACAAGTTCAACGGCAGCCTGAAAGGCAAGTCCATCGAAGAGGCAAGGCCTCTGCTCATTGACGAGACGTTCCTGAAGGCCGTCTCCCGGAAGCTCTAGGGTCAGGCTCATTACGTTTGTTTTGAGGGGGAAGAACCCCCTTTTGCTCGCGGCAAAAAGGTAATTCCCCCTCAAACTCCCCCATCTTCCCCAAAACCCGCGCATAATGCGCTGACAGGTAAAGATGGATGTTACGGCCTGTCGTTTCGCGGAAAAAGCGTGGTTTTCCGCTCACTTTTGGCCGGGCGGCCCGCCGCCTCGCATGTCACTTTTTCAAAGGTGAAATGCTCTGGATACTGGAAACGCCGGAAAACGCGCCCCGCCTTTCCGATCGCCGCGCTCCGTCCACCCTTAACGTCGTCCCGCCATGCAGCACAAGCTCCTTTCCCTCTGTCTGCCGCTTCTGGCCCCCTGCCTCTTCTTCCTCTTCTGGGAGTACGCGGCGACGGCCATCGACAACGAACTGATACTCCCGCCGCTGGAGCAGATTATCGCCCTGCTCGCGCATCCCGGAGAAAACCTCATCAGCATGGGCACGCTGGCGGGCAATATCGGCATCAGCATGGTCCGCGTCCTGAGCGGCTACGCCCTCGCCGTCATGATCGGCGTGCCGCTTGGCGTGGCCATGGGCTATTACGGCGGGCTCTTTCGCCTGCTCAACGCCTTTCTGGGCATGTTCCGCCCCATTCCGCCCCTGGCCTGGGTGCCCCTCGTGCTGGCCTGGTTCGGCGTGGCAAGCCTCGCGACGCTCGCGAACCTCCCCCGCGGAGAGCTGTATTTCTACTGCAACAACCTCAAGCTCTCCATGCTGTTCATTATCTTCATTGGCGCGCTCTTTCCCGTGCTTACCAGCTCCGTGCACGGCGTCCGCACCGTCAACAGGACCCTGATCGACTCCGCCCGCGTGCTGGGCGCGACCGAAAAGGACATCTTCCTCAAGATTCTCCTTCCCGCCGCCTCCCCCTCCATCGTCAACGGCCTCCGCATCGGGCTGGGCGTGGCCTGGATGTGTCTTGTTTCGGCCGAAATGCTGCCGGGCAGCCTCTCCGGCGTCGGCTACCTCATTACGCATGCCTATACCGTCGGCCGTACGGACGTCGTCATCGCCGGCATGATCAGCATCAGCGCCGTGGGCGCCCTTCTCGATTTCGGCTTTCAGTGGATTGAAAAAAGAAAATACGCCTGGAAACAGCTTTCCCGATAGGCAGGTCGCATGAACACGCCGGTACTTTCCGCTCGCAACGTCCATAAACACTTTCTCGCCGGGCACGGCGAAACCATACAGGCGGTGAACGACGTTTCCCTGGACGTTGTTGAAAATGAATTCATCTGCATTGTCGGCCCCAGCGGCTGCGGCAAATCCACCTTTCTTCGCATGGCCGCCGGACTGGAAAGCCTCTCGCAGGGAGAGATTCTCTACCGCAATCAGCCCGTCCGCGCGCCCAGACGGGAAATCGGCATGGTCTTTCAGGAATACTCCCTGCTCCCCTGGCGCACCGTCCGCGACAACGTCTCGCTCGGGCCGGAAATCGCCGGCAGGAGCAGGGCCGAACGCGACGCCGTCGCGCGGGAATACCTCGCCCTGGTCAACCTCGGCGACTTCGCCTCCGCCATGCCGCACGAGCTTTCCGGCGGCATGCGGCAGCGCGTCGCCATCGCGCGCGCCCTCGCCAACAAGCCCGACGTCCTCCTGATGGACGAACCCTTCGGCGCGCTGGACGCCCATACCCGCATCCTGCTCCAGCGCGAACTGCTCCGCATTCGCGAACACCACAAGACAACCATCGTTTTCGTTACCCACGGCGTCGACGAAGCCGTCTACCTCGCCGACAGGGTCGTCGTCATGACGCCCCGCCCCGGGCGTATCCGCACCGTCCTTCCCGTGGATATCCCCCGCCCCCGGGACAGGGCCGATCCCGCCTATGCGCGCCTGACCGCCGCGATACTCGACATGCTGGATACGGAAACCGCCGCCCCCGCAACCGCCAAGGAGGAAGAATCATGCCCGTCGCAGGCGTCGATGTAGGCTCCGTGGCCGCCAAGGCCGTTATTCTCGACGAAATTTCCTTAACGCCGCTGGGCGCGGCCGTCCTGCCCACAGGCTGGAATCCGCGCGAAGCCGGAGAAAAGGCGCTCGCCGCCGCCAGCGCCGATGCCGGGAACGTCGCGCCGCGCTTCGTCGCGGCCACAGGCTACGGGCGCGTCTCCCTCCCCTTTGCCGACAAGGTCGTAACGGAAATAAGCTGCCACGCCGCCGGCGCCGTCCATCTTTTCCCGGAAACCGGCGTCGTCCTCGACATAGGCGGGCAGGACAGCAAGGTCATCAGCACCGATCCCGACGGCAGCGTGCAGGACTTCCTGATGAACGACAAGTGCGCCGCGGGCACGGGGCGCTTTCTGCAAGTACTCTCCGGCATCCTTGACATGGACCTCCCCGCTCTGGGCGAGGCCGCAGCGCACGGCAAGCCCGCCGCCATCTCCAGCATGTGCGCCGTCTTCGCCGAAACCGAGATCATCGGCCTGCTTGCCCGGGGCGTTCCCCCGGCGGACGTGGCCGCCGGCGTCTTTCTCTCCATCGCCCGGCGCATGCGTTCGCTGGCCTCCCGCATTCCCATGCGCGGTCAGTGCACCTTTACCGGCGGGCTGGCCATGAGCCCCGCCTTCAGAAATCTGCTCGCCGCGGAACTCGGCGTCCCCGTCAACGTCCCTCCCCAGCCTCAGCTCGCGGGCGCTCTTGGCGCGGCCCTGCTTGCCGCTCGAATCTCCCGCAAATAAAGGAGAAAATCATGCCGTTCAAAAGCCTTGAAACATTCAATACCGTCACGGATCGCAACGTTCTCGCCCTTCAGGAAGCAAAGGCGGCGGGCAGAAAGGTCGTAGGGCAGTACTGCATCTACTCGCCGCTGGAAATCGCCCTGGCCGCGGGCGCCATCCCCGTCTCCCTCTGCGGAACAAAAAACGACTCCATCGCCATCGCGGAAAGCATGCTCCCCCGCTCCCTCTGTCCCCTCGTCAAGAGCAGCTTCGGCTTTGCCCTGCAGGACAGCTGCCCCTACCTCGCCGCCTCGGATATCGTCGTGGCCGACGCTACCTGCGACGGCAAGAAGAAAATGTACGAGCTTCTCAACGACTACAAACCCGTCGTGCTGCTGCAACTGCCGCAGATTCAAAACGAAGACGCCGCCCTTTACTGGCGCGGCCAGTTCGCCGGGCTCGTCGCGCGGCTTGAAAAGGAGTTCTCCGTTTCCATCAGCCGCGAAAAGCTGCTCGACGCCGTCCGCCTGACCAATCGCCTCCGCCGGGCGCTGAAAGGCGTTCTCGATCTTGCAAGGCGCAAGCCCTCTCCCCTCTCCGGCATGGATATCCTTTCCCTTTGCTTCCGGGCCTCCTTCATGCCGGACTATGAACAGTGCATCGCCCTCCTCGACGATATCGCCAGGGAAATAGCGAACGCCGCCTCCGCCGAAGCGCAGACGGAATGCCCCCGCATCCTCCTTACCGGCGTTCCCACCGGCATGGGTTCCCACAAGGTCGTGCAGCTCCTTGAAACCTGCGGCGCCCGCGTCGTTTGCATTGACAACTGTACCTGTTACAAAAAAGTACTCCTGCAAATGGACGAAACGCGCGATCCCCTGTCCGAACTTGCCGATCGCTACCTCGCAACCCACTGTTCAGTCATGTCGCCCAACCCGCACAGATACGAAGTCCTCGAAGCGCTCGCCCGGGATTTTCAGGTCGACGCCGTCGTCGATCTCACCTGGCAGGGCTGCCAGACCTACGACGTCGAATCCTGGTCCGTAAAAAAATTCGTGCGGGAAAAGCTCTCCCTGCCCTTCCTGCAAATCGTTACCGACTACTCCGAAACAGATACCGAGCAGTTGAAAGTCCGTATCGAAGCATTCCTCGAAATGCTTGCTTAGCCGCCGGAGGTTGTGTGTTGGGGGAAGGGAAACCCCTCCGCTCGCGCGGGAGGTGTTTCCCTTCCCCCAGGCCCCCATCCCTTCCCCAGCGCGCTTTCTTCTGGTCGTTCCGGCAGCGCGGCGACGCGCGGGCCTTCCCCTCCGCAACCGTCTCCCGGCGGCCCGTGAGAGATGCCAAATCCACCGCCGCGCCGGTTACCCGGCGCGGCGGTGTTGCATTCAACCTCCCTGAAAGATAAGCTGATCCTGCTGAAAGGCTGTTTTCCGGCCTCTTGTTCGGGGGGCGTCCCCGGCGGCCGGCCGCCTTTTCCCGCCTTTCCTCCCGAAAAAACGCATGATTCTTCCCTGACAGGAGGCCTGTATGTCCGTTCCCGAGCCCGACGCACTCTCTAACGAATCCGTGCCCGCCTGGTTTGACGCCGAAACCTACGCCGCCAACAAGCTGAACCGGCTGCGGGCCGAAGAGCCCGACGGCAACTGGACGCCGGAAACCATGGCCGCCGCCTTTGACGCCGCCGGCTACGGCAACGACGCCGCCGGCCTGTACCGTCATTTTCTCGATTTCGGCAACGCCGAA
>CALUWU010000170.1 GCA_944324555.1 uncultured Desulfovibrio sp. | reverse complement strand
CAAAATTACTGCCGTGCTGTTCATCCGGCCATCTCCTTTGTGTGGCGTTTCAACGCAGCTGAAAATAGCCGCCCCCGCGCCAAAGCGCAAGGGCGGCTCTGTGACATTTTCCGGAGAAGAAAAAGGCGGTTCCGCGAAACCCCTCTCCCTGGAGCTTTTTCTGTTTGAAATGCTTTGCATTTCAAACCATACGGCCTGTCGTTTCGCGGAAAAAACGCGGTTTTTCCGCTCATTTCGGGCCGGGCGGCGCTGTGTCGCCGCCACGCGTCTTCCTTTTTCAAAGGGAAAACACCCGGACTGTTTTTTATCCCGCGTAACGGTTTTCCGCACGAGCCTTTCCCGCACGGCATATTCCCTTATGCCGGGGGACGGCGACCGAAGGAAAACGACGACATACCCGTTATGCCCCATACTCCCCGATGCAGCGCGCTGGGGGAGAGGTGGGGGTTTGGGGGAGGGGAACCCCCTCTCGCGCAAGCAGAGGGGGTTCCCCTCCCCCAAAAACATCTCAGTCCCTCTCGCGCAAGCAGCGACCGAATGGCGGCCGCAGGCCGTGCCCGTTGCGACAAAGGAAGCTACGGGCATCGACAGCAGCGCCGAGGGGTTTCCCCTCCCCCAACTCTCAAAAAAACAGCCGATTAGTCTTCGGCGAGCTGGATGCGGGTGAAGGCCTTGACGGTGATGGTATCGTTCACGGCCTTGGCGGTTTCGCGCACGATATCGGACACGGACTTCTTGTCGTCGCGGATGTAGGCCTGTTCCATGAGGCAGACTTCCTTCTGGAACTTCTTGACGGCGCCTTCGGCGATCTTTTCAACGATCTGTTCGGGCTTGCCCTCTTCGCGGGCCTTCTGGCGGTAGACTTCGCGTTCGCGTTCCACGGCGGCCTGGTCCAGACCGGAGGCGTCGAGGGCCATGGGGTTGGCGGCGGCCACCTGCATGGCGATATTCTTGGCGAGTTCCTGCACTTCGGGGCGGGAGGCGGTTTCGGGCTTGCCGCATTCAAGGTCGACCATGACGCCGATCTTGCCGTTGGCGTGGACGTAGTGGCCGATCACGCCGTTTTCGGCGCGGCAGTGGCGGGCGAACTTGCCGATCTGCATGTTTTCGCCCACGGAGGCGATGAGTTCCTTCACGGTGTCGCCCATGAGGGCGTCCAGAGCGGCGGCGTCGGCGGGCGCCTTGTCAAGCACGCTCTGGGCGAGCTGCGCGGCCAGACCCTGGAACTGTTCGCCGCGGGCCACGAAGTCGGTTTCGCAGAGCAGCGCGGCCATGGCCATGCTCATGCCGTCGGCGGCATGGGCGACGCCCACAAGACCTTCGCTCGTGGCGCGGCCGGCCTTCTTGGCGGCCTTGGCCATGCCCTTCTGGCGCAGCCAGTCGACGGCCTTTTCGAGGTCGCCGTCCACTTCCACTAGGGCTTTCTTGCAGTCCATCATACCGGCGCCGGTCTTTTCGCGCAGTTCTTTCACCATGCTCGCGGAAATAGCCATGAAATCAACTCCCATATCCGGCACAGGGCCGGTCTTGCGCGCCCGGCGCGAAACCGGGGGTTTGCCGCTCGAAGGCGCGCTTCGTTACGTACAAAGGCGGCGGCATGGTTCGACCACGCCGCCGCGCACGTTCGTTCCTCCGGGTGGAGGAGCGAACGTCAGAAAAACTGTCGCCTTACTCGGCGGCGGCTTCGGCTTCAGCTTCGGCGGCCTTCTGCATCGCTTCTTCGGCGTTTTCGACGGGGCCGTCCTTGCCCATGGCGGCGCCTTCCTGGCAGGCTTCGGAGAAGGCCGTCACGAACAGCTTGATGGCGCGGATGGCGTCGTCGTTACCGGGAATGATGTAGTCGATCACGTCGGGATCGCAGTTGGTATCCGTCACGGCCACGATCGGGATGCCCAGCTTGCGGCATTCCTTCACCGCGATGTCTTCGCGATGGGGGTCGATGATGAAGGCGAGCTGCGGCAGACGGTCCATGCCCTTGATGCCGCCCAGGGTCTGTTCCAGCTTCTGCATTTCGCGTTCGAGCAGGAGCTTTTCCTTCTTCTGATAGCGGTTGATGGTGCCGTCGGCGAACATCGCTTCGAGCTTCTTCAGGCGTTCGATGCTCTTCTGGATGGTCACGAAGTTGGTCAGGGTGCCGCCCATCCAGCGGTTGGCCACATAGAACTGACCGGCCTTGGTGGCTTCGGCGGCCACGGCTTCCTGAGCCTGGCGCTTCGTGCCGATGAACAGCACCTTGCCGCCCTTGGCCACGGTGTCCACGACCTTGTCGTAGGCCACGCGGAACAGCTTCACGGTCTGCTGCAGGTCAATGATATGGATGCCGTTGCGCGCGCCGAAGATATAGGGGCGCATTTTCGGGTTCCAGCGGCGCGTCTGATGGCCGAAATGCACGCCCGTTTCCAGCATCTGCTTCATGCTGACGTAAGCCATGTTCAAAACCTCCACTAGGGTTGTCGTCTTCCACCCGAACCCTGACCCTGCAATCCGCCGCGCGGCGGACACCCCGGGCCGCTGTTCGAGTGTGCTTGTTAGGAACGGTTGACCTTAGTCAATCGCAAACGCCTTGGCAAGAAAAATTTTGCGGCGCGATCAGGCGTCCTTGCGGCGCAGGGCGGCGTCAAAGAAGCTGACGAGCTTTGCGGCGACCTGCTCGACGAAAACGGGCTTGTCGTAGAGGTCAACGTGCGACGCGCCTTCGACGGTGAAGATTTCCTTGGGCTCTCTGGCGCGCTTGTAGCCGTCTTCGGTGAAGTAGAGGGTATCGGCCCGGCTGCCGACGATGAAGAGCACCGGGCGGGGGGAGACGGTGGCGATATGGGCGAAGGCGTCGAAGGCGGCGAGCTTGTCGTTGCTGGAGACCAGATACTTGTTGACGGACGTGGGATACTGGCAGCGGGGCGTCCTGTAGTATTCCCAGGCTTCCCGCTGAATGACGGAGGTATTTTCGTCGATGGCGTCGGCGGAAGCGGGAACGTAGTTCCAGTACTCGGGTTCCGCGCCCCGGGCTTCGGCCGTGCGGGCGCGGGCCACGTCCTGAAGCAGCTTTTGAAAGAAGTTTTCGATATGCACGCCGGGGAAACCGTTTCTGGCGCTGTCGCCCACGTCCCAGGTGCTGATGCCGGCGGCGGCCCGGATGCGGCCTTCCGTCTGAATGGCGCTCATGGTGTAGCCGCCGCCCGCGCAGATGCCCATCGCCCCGATGCCGTTCTCGTCCACATAGGGCAGGGTCGTCAGATAGTCCACGGCGGAACGGATGTCTTCCACGCGCGAGGCGGGGTCTTCGAGGCAGCGCGGCAGGCCTTCGCTTTCGCCCTGATGCGAGGCGTCGAAGGCGAGCGCCACAAAGCCCGCCCGCGCCAGATGCCAGGCGTAGAGCGAGGAACACTGTTCCTTTACCCCGCCGCCGGGGTGGGTCACGACAACGGCGGGATACGAGGCCGTTTCGTCGAAGTTGTCCGGCAGAAAGAGCAGACCGGCGATATTCAAGTCAAACTTCTTGAAAACAACCTTCTTTCCTTCCTCGTGGTGCGTGGGATACAGCATCGTTCTTTCTCCTCTGATGTATGGAACTTTTTGCCTTTAGAGCCTGTTAACGCTATTCGTAAGTTGTTTGGGGGGAAGGGAAACCCCTCAGCGCTGCTGTCGATGCCCGTAGCTTCCTTCGTCGCAACGGGCACGGCCTGCGGCCGCCATCCGGTCGCTGCCAGCGCGAGAGGGGTTTCCCTTCCCCCCAAGCCCCCCATCCCTTCCCCAGCGCGCTTTTTCAG
>CALUWU010000169.1 GCA_944324555.1 uncultured Desulfovibrio sp. | reverse complement strand
TAGAGCATTTTCAGTTTGAAATGCTTCGCATTTCAAACCATACGGCCTGTCGTTTCGCGGAAAAAACGCGGTTTTTCCGCTCACTTTGGGCCGGGCGGCGTTGTCTCGCCGCCTCGCGTTTCACCTTACATTATGCGCGGGTTTTGGGGAAGATGGGGGAGTTTGAGGGGGAAGAAAACCGTAATGAGTCCTGCCCCTCTGCCGCCGACAGCGAATCAGGAAAATCCCCAGAACGCCTTCCGCAAAATCAGTATTCTCCCGATAGCGCCAGAGCCGCGCCTGGCGTAGCGTTGCCCTATCGTACAGAACGCCGCAGGGCAATGGTTGCGGCGAAAGGGGGATACTCATGATGCAAGTTTCTTTCAGTCACGTCGCCATGAAAGGCGGAGCGGCGCTGCTGTCGGCGGCGCTGCTGCTGATGCTGTGCCTTGCGCCCGCACAGGCCAACCCCGCCGCCGGCGACGATTCCCGGATGGTCGCCGCGGAACGGATCGTGGTCGCGGCCGCCGCGGAGCAGGCGGCGCCCGCCGTTCAGACCGCTCCCGCGACGCCCGATGTGGAGCCGGTCGCCACGGACAATCATCCCTGGTGGTTCTGGCCCGTTACCCTGCTGTTCTTCTGCTTCATTCTCGGCATCATCGCCGTCATGGCCGGCGTGGGCGGCGGCGTGCTCTTCGTGCCGCTGGTAAGCGGCTTCTTCCCCTTCCACCTCGACTTCGTGCGCGGCGCTGGGCTGCTGGTGGCGCTTGCGGGCGCCCTTGCCGCCGGCCCCGGTCTGCTGCGGCGCAATTTTGCCAATCTGCGTCTGGCGCTTCCGGTCGCGCTCATTGCCTCGGCCTGCTCCATCGTGGGCGCGCTGCTCGGCCTGGCCCTGCCGACCAATATCGTGCAGACCTGCCTTGGCGTGACCATTCTGGCCATTTCCGTTCTTCTGCTCATGTCCAAGAATTCCGTGCGGCCCGAAGTGAAGAAGCAGGACGCCATCGGTCTCGCTCTCGGCATGAACGGCGTCTTTCTTGAACCCAGCACCGGCGAGGTCGTGGACTGGAAGACCCACCGCACGCTGATCGGCCTGCTGCTCTTCATCGTCATCGGCATCATGGCCGGCATGTTCGGCCTTGGCGCGGGCTGGGCCAACGTGCCTGTGCTCAACCTGCTCATGGGCGTGCCGCTCAAGGTCAGCGTGGGCACCTCCAAGTTCCTGCTTTCCATCACGGATACGTCGGCCGCGTGGGTCTACCTCAATCAGGGCTGCGTCATCCCGCTCATGGCCGTGCCGTCCATCGTCGGCCTGATGCTCGGCTCCGTGGTGGGCGTGCGCCTGCTGGCCGTGGCCAAGCCCAAGTTCATTCGCTACATGGTTATCTGCGTCCTGCTCTTCTCCGGCGGCAAGGCGCTGCTCAAGGGGCTGGGAATCGGTTAGCCCCGCCGCCTCCGCACGGTTCGCATTCTTTCCCTTCTTCCGCAGGAACCGCCCTCCGGGGCGTCAGAAAAGAGGATTTCTCTCATGAGCACTCCGACCAAGGATATACGGCAGGATATCAAGGCCTCTCCGGCGCAATTGCGTTATGCCGACACTCTGTTTTATGGTTCCCTTGTTGGTTTTGTAGCCCTGCTGGCCACCTACGCCCTGTATGTGACGGGCGTGCTGGAGCCGCAGATTCCCCTGGAACAGATGCATACCGTCTGGACGCGCAGCGCCGCGGAATACCGCGCCCTGGGCCATATTCCGCAGGGGTGGGGCTGGCTGGCCCTGCTCAACAAGGGCGATATCTGCAATTTCGTGGGCATCGTCATCCTTGCGGGCATGACCATCATCTGCTTTGCCCAGCTGGCGCTGTCGCTGGCCCGGCGCAAGGAATGGATCATGTTCTGGATTGCGACGGCCGAGGTGATTGTCCTGCTGCTGGCGGCTTCCGGCGTGCTGGTGGCGGGCGCGCACTAGACCGTTTCCCGGATGCCGGCTTTGCGGGAAGGGCCGCGACGCGCATGACGACAGCCCTTCCCGCGGGGTTTTCCGCCCTGCTTCCGCTTTCGCCGCAGAACGGCCGGCGCGGGAAGCGGCGGGGATTCTCCGCGATGCGGACGGTTCCGGGGCGTCTGCGGGGGACGGCAGGCGCAAGGAGAGCGAGCGCCGGGCCGCCGGTCCGAAGACGCCCGGGCGGCGCCCGTCGGACGGCGCGCGCGGGGAACGAGGAGCCCCCGCGACGGAACAGCGGCCGCGACGCTCCCGGAGGACCGCGAAGCCGCGCCAGGCGCGGCAGAGGAGAGGTTTATGCTGGCTTCCCTGAAAACACGATTTCTGGAAACGTTCGGGCACGCCCTGGAAGTGCCCGACGAGGTGTCGCCGGAACGCTACCGTTCCCTGCGCCGCATCATGACCTGGCTCATGGTGGCCGTATCCGTGACGCCCCTGCTGGTGCTTACCGGCATCAATCACGCCCAGTACATGCGGACCCTTGCCCGCGAGATGGAAAATCCGCTGTACGCGCTGGTGCGCAAGTCTCAGGCCTCGCTGGAGCTCTTTCTCGGCGAGCGGGCGTCGACGGTCAGCCTGATAGCCCACGCCTACAATTTTGACGAACTGACGGCGGGCACGACCCTGACGCGCGTCTTCATGGCGCTCAAGAGCGAGTTCAAGGGCTTTGTGGACATGGGCCTTGTGGACGACAAGGGACGTCAGGTCGCCTACGTCGGGCCTTACGAACTGCTCAATGCCGATTATTCCAAGCAGCCCTGGCTGCACGAGGCGCAGGTAAAGGGCCGCTATATCAGCGAGG
>CALUWU010000168.1 GCA_944324555.1 uncultured Desulfovibrio sp. | reverse complement strand
TAGAGCATTTTCAGTTTGAAATGCTTCGCATTTCAAACCATACGGCCTGTCGTTTCGCGGAAAAAACGCGGTTTTTCCGCTCACTTTGGGCCGGGCGGCGTTGTCTCGCCGCCTCGCGTTTCACCTTTTTCAAAGGTGAAACGCTCTAGCGCGAGAGGGGTTTCCCTTCCCCCCAGCCCCCCCATCCCTTCCCCAGCGCGCTTTTATTTTCGGGGACGCAGCCACTTTCCTCGCGGCGCCCTTCCCCCGGAAATACAAGAAAGAAATTTCGTCCTCGCCTGCTGGAAAGAATGCGCGGGTTTTGGGGAGGATGGGGGAGTTTGAGGGGGAAGGAACCCCTTTTTGCCGCAAGCAAAAGGGGTTCCTTCCCCCTCAAAAAGAAAACCCCTCCCGCGCCAGCGGAGGGGTTTCCCTTCCCCCCGGAAAAAGCTACGCGACCTTGCGTTCGCCGGTCAGCGCTTGCGGACGAAGGGGGCTATGGCCTTGTCCGTGCCCTTGATGTGATTGAGGAGCCAGTCCTTGAGGAAGGCGAGGACGTCGAAGCTGATGGTGGTGGCGTCGCCGGAGGAAGAGGCGAAGCTGTCCACCTTGGCTTCAAACTCTCTGTGCTGGGCAAGGTGCTTGTCCTTGGCGCGGTATTCCTCGACGGGCATGAAGAGGCTTTCTTCCGTCTGGAAGTGGGTATGGGCGTAGGTACGGAGGGCTTCGAGCAGTTCGCCGACCCGGGCCTGACGGCCGTCGCGCATGGCGGCGTGGAGGTCGTTGAGGTAGCCGCAGAGCTGCCGGTGCTGGGCGTCCACTTCGGGGACGCCGATTTCAAGCTGGGGGCTCCAGACCATGAACGCCTTGTCGTTTTCTCCGGGGATCATGTCGTAGGAATCGGAGACCAGCGCGTGGACGAGCATGTCCATTTCTTCCATGCCGCTGCGAAGGTGGAGCAGCGCGGCGGAGAAGGTCTGCATGAGCTGCTCGGTCTTTTCGGCCACGCCCAGCATGTCGTCGATGGCGCCGCTGGTGACGTTGCTTGCGTTCGCCTGTTCGGAGGACTTGTCGGCGATGAGCTTGAGGCGCTGGGCCATGAGTTCGGCGTCGGACATGATGTCCTTCATGGAGGCGCCGACGCGGGAGGCGCGTTCCGCGCCGTTGATGCTGGCCTCCGTGGCGCTTTCCACGGCGGCGAGGTTGGTATGGGTGGATTCCTGAATGGAAAGCACGGAATCGGCGACGCCCTTGGTGGCGTCCATGGTCTTTTCGGCCAGCTTGCGGACTTCGTCGGCCACGACGGCAAAGCCGCGTCCGGCCTCGCCGGCGCGGGCGGCCTCGATGGCGGCGTTGAGGGCCAGCAGATTCGTCTGATCGGCCACGTCGTTGATCACGCTCATGACCTTCCCGATGCCGGAGGACTTGTCGTTGAGGGCGCGCATGGCCTCGCGCAGGGAGAGCATGGCGGACTTGACGTCTTCAATGGCGACCTGCGCCTCGCGGGATTCCTGCTCGCTGCGGCTGGCCTTGTCGTAGGAGGAACGGGCGCTGTCCCAGACCTCGCGGGAGCTGGTTGAAGAGACGTGGGCGGCCTCCACGATGGAGTTCATGGCGCCGGTGGTGCTTTGCAGGCGGTCGCGCTGGACGTGCACGCCCTGCTCGACGTCGTTCACCATGCCCGCCAGCTTGCGGACTTCCTCGGCGAGGCGGGCGCAGAGGGCGCCGGCGCGTTGCAGGGCGACCTCGCGCTGCCGGGCGAGCTTGTCGGCGGCGTTGCGCGCGTCCTGCATCAGCTCCATATTGACAAGATATTCCCCGAGCTGCGTCCGCGCCGCCTTCAGTTCGCCGCGCAGGGTTTCGGCTTCGTGCTGCGCGTCATGAAGCCGCCGCTGAAAGGCGGCGACGGCTTCCCTGGGGGTCTGTCCGGCGCCCGCCTCCAGGCTCCGGGCGAGTTCTTCCCGTTCGCGCCGCAGGGACAGCAGCGCGACGACGGCAAGCGCCAGCCCCAGCGCGACGCCGGCGCCGGCCCATACCCAGTCAAGATCGCCCAGAGTCCACGCGCCAAGGGCCGCGCCCGCCAGCGCCGCGGCCAGACCAAAGAGAAAAAGTTGCATATGTTCCGTACTCCGTCCGTTCCCGCAGAAACCGCGGGATGCGCCCCGGACCGGCCGCAAGGAAGGAACGTTCCGCGCGGAGGCAGGCCGCGCCTGCCGGATTCGGGGCGATAATCGATAAGGCGACGCGCTCCGGGCGCCCCGGGGGGCGTCCGGCGCTCATCCTTCTTTTCGGCATGCTTTCCTCAAATCCTTACGCCCTTTTTCAACAAGCATCAATTTACCGTTCCTCCCCCCCTCTTTTCAAAGATTCGCCCCGCCCTTATATTTACGAAGAAAAGAATTCCGCCGCCCGAGCGGCGGAAAAGGCGGGGCGTCTCCGGCCCGGCGGCCGCCGCCCCGACGCGCGAAAACAAGAACGTATCCACATATAAGGAGCTGTCATTGATGCAACACGGCTTTACGCTGCTGACGGAAAGAGAACTGCACGAAGCGGGGGGCACGGCGCGCGTCTGGCGCCACGAGGCCACGGGGGCGCAGCTACTTTCCATTGTCAACGACGACGAAAACAAGTGTTTCGGCGTGACCTTCCGCACGCCTCCCAAAGATTCGACCGGCGTCGCGCACATTCTGGAACATTCCGTCCTGTGCGGGTCCGACAAGTATCCGGTAAAGGAACCGTTCGTGGAGCTGCTCAAGGGGTCGCTGCAAACCTTTCTGAACGCCTTCACCTTCCCGGACAAGACCTGCTATCCCGTGGCCAGCGCCAACTTGCAGGACTTCTACAACCTGATGGACGTCTACATGGACGCGGTCTTTCATCCGCGCATCAGCGAAGATATCTTCCGTCAGGAAGGCTGGCATGTGGAGGCCGAAAGCGCCGACGGGCCGTGGTCCTACAAGGGCGTCGTCTATAATGAAATGAAGGGCGCCTACTCCTCGCCCGATTCGGTGCTGGCCGAGCAGAGCCAGCAGTCCCTTTTCCCGGACACGCTCTACAGCCTTGATTCCGGCGGCAATCCCGAGAACATTCCCGATCTCACCTACGAGGCGTTCGTCGATTTTCACCGCCGCTACTATCATCCGGGCAACGCCCGTTTCTTCTTCTGGGGCGACGACCCGGAAGACGAGCGCCTGCGCCGCGTCGCCGAGGCGCTGCAAGGCTACGAATACCGGCCCGTCGATTCCGAGGCGCCGTTGCAGCCCCGCATCGACACCCCCCGGCAGATAGAAGTCCCCTACGCCGCGGGCAAGGAGGAAACGCGCGCCCACATGACCGTCAACTGGCTGCTGGGCGAACGCGCCGACGTGGAACAGGCGCTGATCATGGAAATGCTGGAGCATATCCTCGAAGGCATGCCCGGCTCGCCCCTGCGGCGCACGCTCATCGCCTCGGGCCTTGGCGAGGACGTGACCGGCTGCGGCCTTGAAACAGACCTGCGCCAGATGTACTACTCCACCGGCCTCAAGGGCGTGAAGCCCGGCGACCTGACGCGCGCCGAGCTGCTCATCTTCGAGACGCTGGCCGATCTGGTCGAGACCGGCTTTGATCCCATGCTGGTCGAGGCCGCCGTGAACACGGTGGAATTCTCCTACCGCGAAAACAATTCGGGCCGCTTCCCCCGCGGTCTCGCCGCCATGATTCAGGCCCTTTCCACCTGGCTTTACGACGGCGATCCGCTGGCCGCGCTGGCCTGGGAGGCGCCGCTGGAATCCATCAAGAAGCGCCTCGCCGCCGGCGAGAAGGTCTTTGAAGACGCCGTGCGCCGCTGGATGCTGGACAATCCCCACCGCTCGACGGTGGCCCTTCTGCCCGATCACGAGCTGGGCCGCCGCCGCGAAGAGGCCGAGGCCGCCCGGCTCGAGGCCGTGCGCGCCGCCGGCAGCCCCGCCGACCACGCCCGCCTCGTGGAGGAAACGGCCCGCCTTCAGGCCGCGCAGGAAGCCCCCGACAGCCCCGAAGCCCTGGCGACCATCCCCAACGTGGGCGTCGCCGACCTGCCCCGCCTCGGCACGGAACTGCCCATTGCCGTTTCCGAGGGCTTTGCCGGACGCGGCTCCCTGATCGAGCACGATCTGCCCACGCGCGGCATCGCCTACAACTGCCTCCAGCTTCCCCTGGACGGCGTGGACGACGAGCTGACGCCGCTTCTGCCCCTCTTCGGGCGCTGCCTGACGGAAATGGGCACGGCGCGGCGCGACTTCACCGAACTGGGCGCGCGCATTGCCGCCAAGACCGGCGGCCTCGGCGCCGGGCCGAGCTTCGGCACGACCCGCGCCCGCAAGACGCTGCGTCACTTTGTCGTCTCCGGCAAGGTCGTTTACGACAAGCTGGAGGAATATTACGCCCTGCTGCACGAAATCCTGCTTGAGCCGCTGACGGACAAGACCCGCATGCTCGAACGCATCGGGCAGATGCTGCTTGAGGAAAAGTCGCGTCTCGAACAGGGCCTTGTCGCCGCCGGGCACGTCGCCGTAAGCAATCGTCTGCGGGCGCACTTCGCCCCCGCCGGCCGCCTTGCGGAGCGCACCGGCGGCCTGAGCTACCTTCAGAGCCTGCGCGGGCTGATCCGCAGGCATGAAACGGAGCCCGAGGCCCTGCTCGCCGATCTCGAACGCCTGCGCCGCGCCGTCGTGGCCTCGCCGGGCGTCGTGGCCGACTGCACGGCCGAGGCCTCCGGTCTCGCCCTTGCCCGCCCCCTGCTCGACGGTCTGCTGCGCGCCCTGCCCGGCGACCGCCCCGCCTGCGCCAGCCCCTGCGGCGAAGCCCCGGCGAACCTGCCCGAGCATGAAGCCATCCTGACCGAAGCGCAAATCAACTATGTAGGCAAGGCCGTCAATCTCTA
The DNA here is from genome assembly GCA_944324555.1 of uncultured Desulfovibrio sp. Lineage (GTDB taxonomy): Bacteria > Desulfobacterota > Desulfovibrionia > Desulfovibrionales > Desulfovibrionaceae > Desulfovibrio. Next base: position 13,289 of record CALUWU010000168.1, on the reverse strand, counting down.
CGATCTCGGCCATGCCTTCCACGGTTCCTTCAACGTGATTCTCCGGGCCCTGCGCATGGGCTACCTCTGGGAACGCGTGCGCGTGCGCGGCGGCGCCTACGGCGCCTTCTGCACCCTCGATCGCAACAGCGGAACCCTGATTTTCGCCTCCTACCGCGACCCCAACGTGACGGAAACCCTCGACGCCTTTGACGACGCCGCGGCCTTCCTTCGCGCCTCGGCCCCCTCGGGCGAACAGCTCGAACGCGCCATTGTGGGCGCCGTGGGCGATCTCGACGCCTACATGCTGCCCGACGCCAAGGGCGCGACCGCCCTTGCGCGCTGGTTCTCGGGCGAAAGCGCCGAGGAACGCGCCCGCGTCCGCGAGGAAATGTTCGCCACCTCTCCGGCGGACTTCCACGCCTTTGCGGAAATCCTCCAGAACGCCGCGCGCCACGGCCGGACCTGCGTCCTCGGCGGCGCCAGGGCCCGCGCCGACGCCGAGCGCCTCGGCTGGAGCGCCGTCGAGCTCATGGAAGGATAGCGCGTCCCGCCCTTGAAAAAGAAATGACGCCCGGCGGGGGAAACCCCGTCGCCCTCCGGCCGAAGCCCGGCGGACGCCTCCGGCGCCCGGCGGGCTTCGGCCCGCGTCAGGAAGGGCCGGCCCTTCCGCGCCAAACGCCCCGCGCAAACGTCCTTGCCGTCCCCCGGGGCCGCGCGTCCGGCGGCGCGGCGGAAGAGGCCTAAAACCTTTGACGAAAGCTCGCCGGACGGGACAAATTTTTTGAAAAGGGCGCCAAAGGCCTTCCCCCCTGCCGCTTCTGCCCGTATAACGGGAACGGATATGCGGAGAAGCGCGCCCGGAAGAAATCAGGCTTCCGGCGCCCCCCGCTTCCGCGCCGCGTTCGCCCGACGGACGCCGGCGCGCGGGGCGGCCGCGGCCTTCCCCAACGGGGCGAGAGACGCCCCGCGCGGGAAGAAACGGCCGGACGGGCCTTGCGCGCCCCAGCCGGAGGACCATGCCTCCTCTTTTCACCACGAAACAGCAAAGGACACCTCGATGGGCAACGACGCGGCACGGCGACTGATTCTTGTACTGGGAATGCACCGCAGCGGAACAAGCGTGATCACGCGGGCGCTGGGAGCGCTGGGGGCGGCCCTGGGGCCGCGCCTGCTGCCCGCGCTGCCCTGCAATCCTCGCGGCATCTTCGAGGACGGGCGCATCACCACGGCGGACAACGCCCTGCTCGCGGCCATGGGCATGCGCTGGTACAGCCTTCAGCCCATTCCCGTCGCGGCCCTGCGCCAGACGGCGCTGGGAGAAAGCGGCGCCGAAGCCCTGACATTTCTGCTGGAACTGCTGGAAAGCGGGCCGGTCTGCGGCCTGAAAGATCCGCGCCTGTGCCGCCTCATGGCCTTCTGGCGTCCGCTGCTGGCCAATCTGGCCAGGGGCGGCGTCGACGTGTCCTGCGTGCTTTCCGTGCGCCACCCCGACGCCGTGGCGGCCTCGCTGCGCGCGCGGGACGGCATGTCGCGCGCTCACGCCCTGCGCCTCTGGATACAGCACGAGCTGGGCGCGCTCTCGGGCAGCGCCGGTCTTGCGCGCGTGGCCGTAAGCTACGACGCCGTGCTGGAACGGCCGGAACAGGAATTGCGGCGCATGGGCGCGCGTCTGGATCTGCCGGTTGACGACGCGGCCCTGGGCGTCTTTGCCGGCGAATTTCTGGACAAGGGCCTTTGCCACGGCGACGCGACGCCGGGCGGCGACGACGACGCCGGCGCCTTCGCGCTGGCTCAGGAAATGTATGAATGCCTGCTTGCCGCCGCCGCGGACGATCTGGATCTGGAAAGCGGGGAGGCCGCGCGCCTCCTCGGGCAATGGATAGAAGAAGAAAGAAAACTGCCGCCGCTTCCGGCGCATCTTGTCTACACCATTTCGGACGTGAAAACTCCATGTCAATGAAGCAGAAACCGCTGTTTCCTTCCATCCTGCTGATTATTGTTTCCGCGCTGCTGTTCTGCGGGCTCTTCCTGCATTTCGTGCAGGAGCTGCGCGACAACCTGCGCTATGAAATCAGCATCACCCTGCGCGAAACCGCGCGCCAGGGCGTCAACAGCCTGCACGCCGTGACGGAAGGCCAGTTCCGCACGCTGCGCTTCATTGCCGCGCGCATCGCGGAACAGGCCGTACAGGCCCCGGAGCAGGCCTTGAGACACCTGCGCGCCATGCAGGAAATCAGGGAGGACAAGCGGCTTGGCTTCATGCTCGCCGACGGGCGCGTTTTCACCACGGACGGCGCCAGAATGGACGTCGGCGCCCTGCTCCGGGAAGCGCCCGGCGGAAGCGACTTCATCTCCGACGCCGTCGCCGACGACGGGGAACTTGTCAATATCTACTCCACGCCCATACGGAAGGACGGCGAGATCATAGGCACGCTCTTCTCCGTGCTGTCCCACGCCAAATTCGCGCGCAACCTCGTCATGACCTTCTGGCAGGACGAAGGCTTTTCCTTTCTGATCAAGAAGGACGGCGCCGTCGTCGCCCCGTGCGAACGAATGGAGGCGTCGGGCGTCTCCAACTATGTCTCCGCGCTGGCCGCCCTGCCCGACGGGGGGCCGCAACTGTCGCGGGAGGTGGAGACCGCGCTGGACAAGGGCCAATCCGCGTTCCTGCAGTATCGGACGTCCGTCAACCGCTACGCCTACCTGATGCCCGTGGGCATCAACGACTGGAGCCTCGTCACCGTCCTGCCCGCCCACATGGCGGAAGAGCGCCTGCGCTCGATCATGCTGGGCACGGCCATGCTGGGCGCCGTGCAGATTCTCTGCATTCTGGCCTTTATCTGGCATATCGACCGGGTGCAGCACAACGCTTCCACCCGCCTGTGGCAGCACATCTATGTGGACCCGCTGACCGGCGGCTGCTCCTACGCGCGCTTTCTCATGAAGGCGTCCGAGGAGCTGAGCGAGCGCGCGGGCCGCTGGGCGCTGCTTTCGCTGGATATCGACAACTTCAAGCTCGTCAACACCATTCTGGATACCGGCGCGGGCAACGCCGCCCTGCGCCAGCTTCACGCCCTCCTGCGGCAATGGGCCGACCGGCCCGGAGAGCTCGTCGCCCGGCGCACCGGCGACGTTTTCGTGGCCCTGCTGCCCCTGACGGAACGCGCGCGGCTTGAAGAGCGCCTTGACGCCCTGTGCGCCAAGATCCTGCGCCAGCGCGTGGACGAAAACGACAGCTACCGTCTTGTGCCCTCCATCGGCATCTGCCTGCTGCCGGAGCGCCCCCTCGCCGACGCGCCCCTCGAAACCTGGCTCGACAAGTGCACCCTCGCGCGCAAGACCGTCAAGGGCAATCACGAGCAGCTCTACGCCTTCTTTGACGAGAGCATGGAAAATATCATCCGCTACCGCAAGGGCATCGAAAACGACATGGTTTCGGCCCTTGCCCGGGAAGAGTTTGAAATCTACTACCAGTCGAAGCACGCCGCCGAAGACGGCCGCCTCGTGGGCGCCGAGGCGCTGGTCCGCTGGCAGCGCAACGGCGTTCAGGTGCCGCCAAACGACTTCATTCCCGAATTCGAGCGCAACGGCTTCATCGTCAATCTGGATCGCTACGTCTTCCTCCGCGTCTGCCGCCAGATCCGCCAGTGGCGCAGGAACGGGCTTCAGCCCGTGCCCGTGTCCGTCAACATTTCGCGCCTGCATCTCTACGATCCCGGCTTTGTCGAGCGGTATCTGCGCATGCTCGACGTGGCGGAAGAGGATCGGGACCTTATTCAGCTGGAAATCACGGAAAGCGTCCTGCTCGAAAACGCCGCCCTCATCAGGGACACCGTCAGCCGCCTGCGCGCCAACGGCGTCAGGATTCTGATCGACGACTTCGGCACGGGCTACTCCTCCATGAGCATGCTCAAGGAAGTGAAGGTGGACGGCGTGAAGCTCGACAAGAGCTTTCTTGCGGGCGTCGGCTCGCCGCGCACCGACACATTGCTGCGAAGCACCATCAGCATGTGCCGCTCGCTGGACATGGAAGTGACGGTGGAAGGCGTGGAAACCGCGCAGGAAGCCGCCTTCCTGCGCTCCATGGGCTGCGATACCCTTCAGGGCTTCTACTTCTCCCGCCCCACGCCGCCCGCCGTCTTCACCACCATGCTTGTACAGGCCCAGCCCCATGTCTGAACGCGCGCCGCGACTGGCCGTCCCCTCCTTCGTCCTGCCCGGAACCGTGGCCGAAAACGCCCGCTTTCTGGCCGGGCGCGTCGATGAAATCGCCCTCTGCCTCTTTGAAACCCGCGCCTGCCTCGCCTATACCGCCGCGGACGCGCCGCCCGCGCTGGCGGGCCTGCCCGGCCGCGACGGCGCCCCCCTGCGCTGGCACGCCCACCTGCCCCTTGATCTGCCCTGGCCGCAAACCCGCGACGCCGCCGCCTGCCGCGACGCCGCCCTGATCGCCCTGCGCGTGCTGGACAGGGTGGAATGCCTTGCGCCCGGCCGCGCGGTGCTGCATCCGCCCAAGGGATCGCCCGACCTTTGCCGCTATCTGCTGGCCGCCTTCATCGACGCCTGGCGCCGCCGCAGCTCCGTGCCCCTCCTGATCGAGAACACCCCCTGGAGCGACGTCCTCTCGCTGGGCGAGGATTTTCTTTTTGAGCGCGGCGCCGCTTTCTGTCTGGACGTTGCCCATGCTATGGGGTACGGTCAGATCAGATTGCTCCAGTCGTCCCTGCCCGCGCGGGCCGCCATGATTCACTGGAGCGCCCCGGGCGCGGGCGACGCCCACGCCGCGCTGGACGCCTGGACGCCGGAACAGCTTCGCGCGGCCCGCGCGCTGGCCGTCCGCCTGCCCGGCGCGGCGACGCACGTGCTGGAAATGTTTTCATGGCAACGCATAGAAGCATCTCTTCCGCTTCTGGAAAACCTGATCGCCGGCGCGTCCGCGACGCCCCGGCTTGCCGCACACGCAACGCGGGCATAGAGGAGCCATGTCCCCCGCCACTCCCACCAATGCAGCAGCCATGCGCGAGATGCGCGCCTGGCGTCGTTCGTTGACCAAGGATCAACGCTGGTGCATCCTCATCACCGCCGATCCTGACGCCCTTGCCTCGGCCCTTGCGCTCAAGCGCATCATGCAGACCCGCGTCCGCAGCGTGGATATCGCCCGCACAAACGAGGTTACCCGCCCGGACAACCTCGCGATGATCCGCTATCTGCGTATTCCCGCGCGCCAGTGGCAGCCGGAAAAGGCCGCCTCCTACACGCATTTTGCCATTGTGGACTCCCAGCCAAGCCACAATCCGGCCTACTACTCCATTAAATTCGACGTCATCATCGATCATCACCCGCCCAAGCCCCTGCCGCCGGAAGCGGCGGCTTCCGCCGCGCCCGCCGAAGGAAAGAACGAAGGCAAGGCCGCCGGCAAGACGGCCGAGACGAAGGCCGCGCCCGCCGAAGGCAAGAGCGTCGGCAAGACGGCCGAGGCAAAGACGGCCCCGGCCGAGAGCAAGACCGCCAGGACCCCGGAAGGCAAGGCGGCCGAGGCGAAGGCCGCGCCCGCCGACGGAAAGAGCGAAGGCAAGAGCGTCGGCAAGACGGTCGAGGCAAAGACGGTTCCGGTCGAAAGCAAGGCCGCGAAAACCCCGGAGGGCAAGGCGGCCGAGGCGGCCCCGGAAACGGAAACGCCGCCCCACACGCCCGCGCTGGTGGACATCCGTCCCGCCTTTGGCGCCACCAGCACCATGATGACGCGCTATCTTCAGGGGCTTCGCATCAGCCCCTCTCCGCATCTGGCCACCGCCCTGCTCTACGGCATCCGCACGGATACGGCCGCGTTCGAGCGTTCCGGCGGCGAGGACGATCTGCGGGCCTATCAATGGTTGTCGCGCTTTGCGGATACGAGCATCCTGCGCCGCATCATCCGCAGCGAATACCTGCGCGCGTGGCTGCCGCTCTTTTCGCGCGCCTTCCGTTCGCTGCGCGACTGTCGCGGCGGCGGCGTGCAGGCCTGGCTCAACGAAGTTGATACCGGCGACCTGCTGGTGGCCGTGGCCGACTTCTTCACGCGGGTGCACGGGCTCAAGTGGGTCGCCGTCAGCGGCATTGTCGATAAAAAGGTCATCGTCATATTCCGGGGCGACGGCAGCCGCGACATAGGGCGCCTTGCCGACGCCTGCTTTCACGACGTCGGCAGCGCCGGGGGGCACCGCACCCTGGGGCGCGCGGAGTTTCCCCTCTCCGCCGTCACGCCCGGCATGAAACCGGCGGACTTTGTGCAGCATCGTCTCATGAGCCGCAAGCTCCGGCCCCTGCCCGCTCCCCCGCCCGCGCCCCCCTGCGAGGCCGAGGGCGACGGTCGGGATCACGACAGGGACGCGCACGGCGAGCCTTAGGGCATTTTCCGTTTGAAACGCCGCGCGTTTCAAACCATACGGTCTGTCATTTCGCGGAAAAACGCGGCTGTTCCCTCGTCCCGGGCCGGACGCCCGCCGGAACGGGGGAGCGGCCCGCGCCGCTTTCATGAAAAAGCCGCGCCGCGAAAGTTGTCCGCGCGCGTCCGCGTCAACCCTTTATGGAAGAATGGAGCCAGACATGCCTCCCCTTCGGGATTCGCAATCCGAAATTCTTCAAATCGGAACATTCAGCCTCGACAATCAGCTTTACGGGGTCAATATCCTCCGCATGCGGGAAATTCTCCTGCCGCAGGACATTGTGCGCGTGCCGCGCGCGCCGCAAATCATGGAAGGCGTCATAAACCTGCGCGGACAGGTCATTCCCATTGTCAGCCTGCGCGCCCGCATGGATATTCCCGTGCGCCCCTTTGACAAGAAAACGCGCATCATCAATATTGAACTCAACGACATGATTGTCGGTTTTCTTGTGGACAGTATCGAGCATATCCACACCATCAGCACGGCCGACATTCAGGAGCCGCCGACCACGCTCTTTGCCGCCGACTCCGAATGCGTGACGGGTATCGCCCAGATTGGCGACAAGATGCTCGTTCTTCTTGACGCGGACAAACTTGTTTCCACCGAAGAACTTCAGGAAAGCCTGATTTCCTGATCCCCTTCGGGGAGGCCGCCGCGTCGCCAAACGCCCTCCCGTCGCGCGTCCTTTCCGCGCGGCGCCGCCCTTTTTCCCCGGGCCCCAGCCTCTTTCAGGCCGCCGCAAAAATCGTTCCGCGGCCCCGCGAAACGACGCGGCGGCCTCCCGCCGGCGGTATGAAAATAATGACGGCTATCGCTATCGCACCGATTTTTTTTCATCTTTTTAATTGACGAACCGCTTTTCCCTGCGTATGTGAAACACAACGACGCAGTTTGGCGTCATCTTTCCGTAAAGGTCGCGCGCTCCGTTCGCGGAACGCAGGCAAGTCCCCAGCCTGCCCGGCGCAGCGACCAGCACGGCATTTATGGAAGGAGACACTGTCTAGGGAGGGCATTATCATGGACATTGAAAACGCGCGCACGCTGGCGATGCAGGTCGGCGCCGTTATCGCGACCCGACGAAAGCAGATGGGGCTGACGCAGGTTCAGCTGGCAACGCGGCTCGGAATAACGCAGGATTCCTTGTCGCGCATGGAAAACGGAGCTATCGCTCCCAAGTTTTCCCGCCTGCCGGAACTCGCGGCCAGTCTGGACTGCGCCGTGGTGGATCTTTTCCGCCAGCCGACAAAGCAGACGCGGCTCATGGCCGATGCCGTGGCCGATGAGCTCAGCGAACTGCCGCCGGACATGCAGGCGCTGGTTCTGCGTATGGTCCGGGACACCAGCCGCACGCTCCGCAAGCTCAACAGAAAGTAGCGCACGCGCAGCAGGAAGGCGGGGGAGGGAAAAACCCTCCCCCGCCTTCGTTCTTTTCCAGAGCATTTTCAGCTTGAAACGCGACGCGTTTCAAACTGAAAATGCCCTAATCCAGCTTGACGGTCTGCCCCTTTTCGAGAAAGGCCTCGTACTCGGCGAGAGGCATGGGCCGGGCCATGAAGAAGCCCTGCCCGTACACGCAGCCGAGTTCGCGGAGGCGCAGGTACTGCTCGCGCGTTTCGATGCCTTCGCAGAGGATGAGCAGACCAAGGTTGCGACTGAGCTGCATCAGGGCGCCAAGAAGGACCTCGTAACGCGCGTTGGTAAGAAAGTCCTTGTCCAGCTTGATGACGTCTATGGGGAAATCCAGCAGGGTGGACAGGGACGAATAGCCCTTGCCGAAGTCGTCCAGAGCTATTTTCATATTGTTCTGCTTGAGCATGCGAAGGTTGCCCAGCAGCAGTTCCATGTCGCATTCCGCCATGCTTTCGGTAATTTCCACCGTCACGAGGCTGCGCGGAATATGATACTTGTTCAGAATGGCAAGGAACTTTTCCCCGTAGCTCCGGGTCAGGAAGAGGGAGCGGGACTGATTGATGGAAATGGGCGAGATGGTCTTGCCTTCGTCCAGCCGCCGCCGCAGCCAGATGCAGACCTGCTCCAGCACATGCAGATCAAGGGCCTGCACAAAGCCGTTCTTCTCGAAAATGGGAATGAAGAAGGCCGGCGAAAGGGTGTCGCCTCCGGCCGTGCGCCAGCGGACGAGGGCTTCGCCGCCGATGGCCTTGCCTGTGGCAAGCTCGAACTGCGGCTGAATGAAAACCTGAAATTCTCCCTTGCTCAGGGCGGCTTCCATCCTGTTTTCTATGTGGCTTATCAGAAGACGTTCCTGCTCAAGCTCGGGGCTGTAATAGGCGTAGTAGGACTTGTAGGTAATGTCCCCCATGCTGTTCTTTGCCGTTTCCGCCGCTTCCACCAGCCGCGCCACGTCGCCCAGCTCCGGCGTGGCGCGCACGATGCCCACGGCAAGGATCACGATATGGCCGAGATCGTCGCCAAAGAGGGAGAACTGCTGGAAGACCCGTTGCAGGCGCGTTTCAACTTCGGCGTTCGTGCGGCAGTTCCAGAAGCAGAGGAAGCGCCCGCGCCCAGAATGCGCCGCCAGGTCGCCCGCTTCGCTACAGGCCACCAGCGTGGCGTGACAGGCGCGGATCGCCTTGTCGCCGCTTTCGTAGCCGAAAAGCTGATTGATGTGCCCGAGCTGACGGATATTGACGCTGACGATGTAGCCGGGTTCCTCCCGGCGCAGCTTTTCCGAGGCCTTCTGGAGGAAGAAGGACAGATTGCCGCCCCCCGTCACGCTGTCGGTATAGGCCACGTTCCGCAGACGCACCATTTCCCGCCGGGCCGATCTGGCCCAGACAAGGAAGACGAGGCCGCCGACCACGATCACGAGGCCGTAGTAGTGCTCAAGCAGATACGTCAGCAGCGGCAGGCCTTCCAGCGGCGGCACCTCCAGCAGCAGCGATTCCACCTCGGCCGTGGAGAATCCCGCAATGGCCTTGCTGAAGAGGGAAAGCACCTCTTCGGGCAGGTGCTGGCCGAAGCCCAGCGCCATCGGGTAGAGGGCCTGCGTACTCTGGTAAATCAGGCTGCCGGCCCTGTCCCTGCTGTAGGGGACGCCGGGATAAAAGGGGATGTAGGCGTCGATTTCGCCGCGCTCCAGCGCGGCCCGGCAGTCGATGATTGACGGGAACATCCGTATCCCGTCCTGCGGATAAATGAAGCTGTAGGCCTCGCGCACGCTGAGCATTTCCCGCACGGCGCCGATCCGCAGCCCGCTGCCGGGCTCGACCTTGCGCTTGGCCGCCAGCTCTATCAGGGGGCTGTAGTACGGCAGGCCGCTGGCGATGCCGTAGGCCTTTCTGAACTTCTGGCTGGGGAAGACGTTGGTGATGATATCGGCCTTCCCCTTCCGCACGAGTTCCAGGCAGGTCGGATAGTCCGGCGCCATGACGAATTCAAGCTGAATCCCGATATCTCCGGCAAGGCGCTCCACGAAGCGCTGGAGAAAGAGATCGTAGCGCCGCCGGGTTGAGGCGACTTCGTAGGAACTCAGGGCCACGCGCAGCGTCGGCTTGGACTTGACCCAGGCGTCTTCCCGGGCGTTCAGGGCGATATTCATGTCCTTGCAGACGTCGACGTACTGATTCGCGAAATTGGCGAACGCCTGCGGGGAAAGTATTTGCAGATTGTTCAGCAGCGTGTTGATGCGCGGCATGAACTTTGTATCGTTCGGCAGCGATACGAAATAGAAGGGGCGGATGTCGAAGATACCGGCGATCTTTCCCTCGCCGAAAAGATTGCCGTTGACGTAGCCGTCGATCTTTCCGGCAAGAAAGTCCCGTTGCAGCTCCTCGGCCCGCCGGTACATTACGGGAATAAAGCTGAAACCGTTCTTTCGCGCCTGCTGCTCGAAGATTGCCTGATGATACGAGCCTTCAAAGAAGCCGATCCGCAGGCCGTCGAACTCCTTGAAATCCATGTAATGGACGGGCCTGTCGTGCGACACGTGCAGGGTTGTGGCGTACATGCCCGCGCGCATTTCCGAATACTGCATGATTCGCGTGCGCTCCGGCGTCAGAATCATGCCGCAGACAAGATCGACCGTCCCGTTTTTCAGGGATTCCTCCACCTTGTCCAGCTCAATCGACACCCATTCGACCTTCCAGCCCGCCAGATGCCCGAGCGACTCGAACAGGGCGGGCATGTAACCCCGCAGGGCGTTGTCCCGGCTGTGAAAAAAACCGTACTGATCAAAAAGGCCGATGCGAACGATCTGCTGTTCCTGTACCTGCTTCCTCTCTTCAGGATAAAAACGAAAGGGAGCCGTCGAAGACGGCTGCGCTCCGGCCGGTAAAATCGAAATCGTCAACAGTAAACTCAAGACGCATAGCTGAACCACGAACCTGCACATCGCTCCCCCTGAACGGCTGCCATGCCGATAACATTCAGCATGCCAGACTTGCGCCCGCAGGTCGAGAGCTGATTATGCGAATTTACAGGAAAATTTTATCACCTTTCGCCAACCGCGCCCGACGGCGACGAAAACGCCCCGTTTCGCGCCCCCGCAACTGCAAAAATACCTGATATTCCCTTATCTTCCCGCTCCGCCGCCGCTTGCCGGCACGCTCAACTGAATGATGAACGCATTGACAAGCGAAGACGACGGAACACCCATGTACCAGAGCGCATAACCGGCGCTCTCCCCGCCATTCGCAGCTCTTCCGCACGCGGGAGAAGCGGCGCGCCTCCCTCGCGATACGTAATGTCCTCATGGGATGATTTACAATGATTTCAACAAAATAGAATGACCTACAATTCTTGCCGCCGCCCGTACGTCTCTGAAGAAGCGCGCTGGGGAAGGGATGGGGGGCCTGGGGGGAAGGGAAACCCCTCTCGCGCTAGCAGAGGGGTTTCCCTTCCCCCCAAAGAATACGAATAATATACCAGCCCCCTAGGTTCTGGCAGCGGCCTCGCACTCCTCCAGCGTGCCCTTGCCAAGCAGGCGCAGCAGGAAGCGGTGACGCTCCTCCGCCAGATTGCGCCCCTCGGCGCGGGCGCGGCGGATCTCCGCGGCGTACAGTGCCAGCGTGGCGTCGGACAGCGTTTCCAGCTCGCAGCGCAGATAATGCCGGAAGAAATTCCCGCCGTTACGCTGAATGACCTTCGGGAAACGCGCGGCGGCCTCCTCAAGGAAAGCCGTTTCCGCGTCGGCAATCTCATCCAGCAGCGGGCTGGAAGACAGCGGCGGCAGGCGGTTGTCCATGCGCGCGTACTTCTCAATCATGAAGTTGCGGCCGGTATCCGCGGCAAGACGCAAATCGCGCAGATACGACGCGAGCGTTTCCTCGTCGTGAATGCAATGCGTCATGCGGCGCATGGTGCGAAAGGCGTCGGGATGCATCTGGCACTGCGCCGTTCCGCCTTCGTTGGGCGTGGCCAGAAACATCACCAGTTCCCGTTCAATGATCTCGTACAACAGGGTTTCACGACAAAAATCCAGATTCTGAGACATGGGTATGGCTCCTTGGCTCCCGTAATGGAGCGTTATCGCCGCGCAAGACCACAAGAGCATGTTCAGTTTGAAACGCGTTGCGTCCCACCTTTTTCAAAGGTCAAACGCTCTATGGTCGGGGCGCATCCTTGCGCGACGGTCATGGGCGGTATGAAAGGCGACGCGACGTCGCGGACTCTTCGCGAACCACCCCCGGCGACGCGGCGGGCGGCTTCCCGAGGCGTTTCCATCCATAACACTCCGCGCGGCTTGCGCGCAAGACGCCTTCACTGTTGCGCCGTTGCAACCTGCGCCGCCCATCCTTCCCCCGGAGGCCGCCGGGCGGGGAAAAAGGACGCGTCCCCCCCTCCCCGCCTGCCCTTCCGGCGCGCCGTCTCTCCGGTCAGCACTGCTCTTTCAGCAAATCCCGGCGGCGCAGTTCTTCATTCTCCACATGCCGCAGAATATGCGGGCCGTGCGCCCAGAGCCAGGCGTCCCGCACCGGCGAAAGCCCCCGCTCCCGCAGGACGCCCGCCACCCGCGCGCAGAACCGTTCCACAAGTTCCGCCGCGCCGGAATCCTCCGGCCCGCGCAGGGGATGCGCGGCCAGCGCCGTCATGAGCGCCGCGACCTCCGCCCCCAGAACCGGCAGATCCGCCGCCAGCCGCGCGGCCCACTTGTAGAAGGGCATATAGCGGCGGTTGAGCAGATAGGTCATGGAAAGCGCCGCCTCGCCAAAGCGGGCCGCCGCCAGCATGGCCGCCCCGCCCTCCCCGCGCGCAAGGCAGCGCGGCAAGTTGTACTGTCCGGCCTGCGCCATGCGCATGCAGCAGGACGCCAGTTTCTGCAAATGCACGTCCCGGGGATAATAGTTCAGCAGCGTCGTCCGCCAGCGCGAAAAGACGCCCGGCCCGTCGTAAAAGACGGCGCCGTTGGTGCAGGCGGCAAGATTGTATTCCGGCGCGGCAAACCAGTCCCGCCAGTCTCGCGGCAGCGCCTCCCGCCCCAGAAAGAAGCCGTAGAATCCCTCAATGCTCATGGGGCCGACGCGCCCCATTCTCCGCGCCTTCTCCAGCCGCGAGGGATAGCCCCCGAACGTCGCGGGCAGCGCCGCGAACGCCGCCTCGACGCGCGGCATGGCCGACGCCTCGATCTCGCGCGGAATCCAGAGGCAGAACGCCGGGCCCCAGTCATGATCGCGGGAAATTTCGTCGTCGCAGCCAAAGCATTCCGACCCCTCGCCCGCAAGACCCGCCGCCGCCTGCGCCATTACATCGGGTATCCGCTCCATCAATATCGGCGCGCACGCCTCGTAGTACGCCCGCGCAAGTTCCAGTCCCTTCATATGCGTTACTCCCGTTCCGTTTTTTATGTGTCGTTGGTTCGTTTGCCGATTGCGTTGTGGGGGTGGCGGTTGGTTACAGGGTTGGTTGAGGGGGGAGAGGGAACCC
>CALUWU010000167.1 GCA_944324555.1 uncultured Desulfovibrio sp. | reverse complement strand
AACATGGCGGCGTTGCAGGATTTCTTTGTGCGGCGCGGCGTCTGGATTCGTCCGTTCAACCGTCTGATTTACCTCATGCCGCCCTATGTGAGTCCGGCGGAGGATATCGCCCGTCTGTGCGACGCCGTTCGCGCGGCCGTCATGGAAAAGAAAATCTAGGCGCAGGACTCGTTACGGTTTTCTTGAGGAGGAAGAACCCCCTTTGCGCTGCTGTCGATGCCCGTCAGGCGCCAGGGCGCCTGACGGGCACGGCCTGCGGCCGCCCGTCGGGTCGCTGCTTGCGGCAAAAAGGCCCAAAACCCGCCCTCATGCCGCCGGATTCCGGGAACGCGAAGGGAAGCTATTCCGCCTTGTGCTGCCCCATGAGCGCGCCCAGCTGACCGCGAAAGATGACCTTCGTGGCCGTTTCGTCGGCCAGTTCCGCCACGTCCATCAGCTTTTCCAGCAGTTCCAACAGATAGAAACGATCGTTTTCGCAACCGTCCTTGAAATCCGCTTCAAGCTGGCCGGATTTCATGTAGTCTTCCAGTTCCTCAAGGTCTTTTACCGTCAGCATGGCGTGTTCCTTGTCGTGTTTTGCTGTCCTTTCGGGGCGGTCTTCGCGCAGGCGCTCCAGGGCGCCGCGCAGCAGCTCGCCGGTCAGGCGGCGGCATTCCGCGATTTCTTCCCGGGAAATATGCGGATAATGAACGCCCGCGCAAACGCAGACGGCGCAGGCAAGAGCGTCGGCAAGGCCCCGCGCCAGTTGCAGGGCCAGTTCCGCGTCCCTGTGTCCGGGCAGGGAAAGCGTCCGCGCGGGAAAGCCGGGAGCGGCCAGCGCGACGCCGCCCGCATGGGCGTCGCCCCCGGTAAGCGACGCTTCGATATCTCCTCCCACGCGCCGGATGCGCAGCGTGAGAGCCAGTCGGCCGGAGGCCGCGATCAGCAACATGAAAGCTCCCGGAAAGATGGAAAATGACCCGTGCAAGGGTAGGCCAAGTCCGGGGGCATGGCAAGGCGCGCGGGCTTGACGCCGCGCCTTTGAGCAACGTAGTCTGCTGACGGCGGGAGATGCCGGCCGGGGGCGGGCATGTTTCTCTGTCCCGCATTGTCTTCTAACGGAGCGGCTCGCCGCGTCGCAGGGCGCGGGGCTGCCGAGGAGTTGTCATGGCGCTGGATCCGACCAAGTATCCCGACTGGAAAATCGCGCAGGATGCCGAAACCCGCATGAAGCCCATCGCGGCGGTGGCCGAGGAGCTGGGGCTTGAAGGCGGCGAGTTGCTGCCTTACGGCCGCTTTATGGGAAAAATCGAGAGCGGGGACGTCTTGCGGCGTCTGGCGGGGCGTCCCGACGGTAAATATGTGGACGTGACGGCCATAACCCCCACGCCGCTGGGCGAGGGCAAGTCGACGACGACCATCGGTCTCCTTCAGGGCATGGCCCGTCGCGGGCGCAAGGCCTCCGCCGCCATTCGCCAGCCTTCCGGCGGCCCCACCATGGGCATGAAGGGTTCCGCCGCCGGCGGCGGACTGGCCCAGTGCATCCCCCTTACCCCCTATTCCCTGAATTTCACGGGCGACATTCATGCCGTGACCGCCGCCCACAATCTTGCCATGACGGCCCTGACGGCCCGCATGCAGCATGAGCGCAACTACGACGACGCCACGCTCGAACGCCTCTCCGGCATGCGCCGTCTGAACATCGATCCCACGCGCGTCAGCATGGGCTGGGCCATGGACTTCTGCTGTCAGGCGCTGCGTAACATCATCATCGGCATCGAGGGCGACGGACGCCGCAACGACGGTTTCATGATGCGTTCGCATTTTGACATTTCCGCCGCTTCCGAAGTGATGTCCATCCTTTCCCTGGCCCGCGATCTTCCCGATCTCCGCAGGCGGCTCGGAAAGATTGTCGTCGCGCTGGATCGCGACGGCAAGCCCGTGACCACGGCCGACCTCGAAGTCGACGGCGCCATGTGCGCCTGGCTGGTCGAAGCCGCCAAGCCGAACCTGATCCAGACCATCGAAGGGCAGCCCGTGCTCGTGCATTCCGGCCCCTTCGGCAACATCGCTCTCGGGCAGAGTTCCATCATCGCCGACCGCGTGGCCCTGAAGCTGAGCGACGTGCATATCACGGAATCCGGCTTCGGCTCGGAAATCGGCTACGAAAAGTTCTGGAACGTGAAATGCCGTATCAGCGGCCTCAAGCCGGACGCCGCCGTCATCGTGGCGACCGTGCGGGCGCTCAAGCATCACGGCGGCGCGCCGCAGCCCATGCCCGGACGCCCGCTGCCCGAAGAATATACGCGCGAGGACGTGGGGCTTGTGGAAGCCGGGTGCGTCAACCTGCTGCGGCACATCGGCGTGGTGCGCCGTTCCGGCGTGCCGCCGGTCGTCTGCATCAACGCCTTTGCGTCCGATACGCGGGATGAAATCGCCGCCGTGCGCCGCGCCTGCGAAGCCGCCGGCGCCCGCGTGGCCCTGTCCGAGCACTGGGGCAAGGGCGGGGAAGGCGCGCTTGAGCTGGCCGACGCCGTGATGGACGCCTGCGCCGAACCCAACAACTTCGCGCCCCTCTACGGGCCGGAAATGCCCTTCGCCGAACGTATCGAGAGCGTCGCGCGCGAAGTCTACGGCGCGGACGGCGTCGACTTTACGCCGCTGGCGCAGCGCAAGCTCAAGGAATTGCAGGAACGTCCCGACGCGCCGGAGCTGGGTCTCTGCATGGTCAAGACGCAGTATTCCCTTTCCGACGACCCCTCCCGCAAGGGCGCGCCCACGGGCTGGCGCCTGCGCGTGCGCGACGTCATGTTCTTCGGCGGGGCGGGGCTGGTCGTGCCCGTGGCCGGAGATATCAGCCTCATGCCCGGCACCGGCTCGCGCCCGGCCTTCCGCAAGGTCGATGTGGATGTGGAAACCGGTCAGGTGACCGGCCTGTTCTAGGCGTGTAGCGCTAAATCGTTCTTCTGGGGGTATGATGGACGTATCGCGCGGGCTCTCGAGACGCAGCGGAAGAGCGCAAAAGGAAGGCGGCGGCGAGATAAAAGGCGTGCACGAAGGCAGAGACGGAC
>CALUWU010000166.1 GCA_944324555.1 uncultured Desulfovibrio sp. | reverse complement strand
CAAAAGGGGCTCCCCCTTCCCCCCGACGACCCTGCCTGTCGCCTAGAAATATCCCAGATGGCGGAACAGCCAGATAAAGCCGGTCAGGGTAAAGAGGCTCAGGCCGTTGGAGAGGACCGCCGTCATGGCGGCTTCTTCGGCGATGGCGCTATAGACGGCGGCCAGGACGGAGGCGATGAGGGCCGAGCCTGTGGCGCTGATCAGCACGCCGATAGCGGTCCAGAGGGGCGGCAGGCCGATGGCGGCCATGATGCCCCAGGCCAGCAGCGGCAGCAGCACCAGCTTGCAGAACAACACCCAGGCCTGACGCAGGAAGGCGTGCCCCTGACCGCGCCGGGCGGCAAGGGCGAGCTTCTGGCGCAGGTCAAAGCCCAGCGACAACAGCATGCAGGGCGCGGCCGTATTGCCGATAAGCTCCGCCACGCGATCCAGGGGCCGCCAGAGTCCGATGCCCGTCAGGCTGAGAATCAGCCCCACGCCGGACATCAGCAGCACGGGATTGCCGAGCAGCAGCGCGCGGCACAGACGCCAGATGCGCGCGCCGCCCTTCTTGCCGTCCCATGCGGTCACCCCGGCCAGAATGTCCAGCCGCGACTGCGCCACGATCATGACCGCATTGGGCGTGAGAGTGGCAAGACCGGCAATCAGCATGGCCTGATCGTTGCCGGGAAAGAGGTTGGCCACAATGGGCAGGCCGACAAAGGCCGCGTTGCAGGAGGAGCAGCCCAGGGCGACAATGGTCGCGGGGCCTTCGCCCCGGCGGCAGAACAGCCTGTCGGCCCAGTAACCAAGAAAATATACCAGCAGCGACGCGCCGAACATCCCGATCCAGAACGCGGGATAGGCCAGATCCGACGCCTTGGCGCCGGCCAGAATGTGCAGAATCAGGGCCGGCAGCGACAGCCGGAGCACCATCAACCCCAGCATGACGCCCGTCTGCTCCGGCAGAACGTCGCGATCATGCAGCCAGGAACCCAGAAAAATTACCAGAAAAACCGGCAAGACAGCAAAAAACGCTTCAAACATCCCACAAATCTCCTACGGTCAAGACTCGTCAAGGCGTCATTGTCGAAAAGGGAAAAGATACCCTCGATGGAAGACGGTCCCCGCCGGGCGGACCCGCCCGACCTGCGACATGATGCTCCCCGGGCCGACGGATGTCCAGAAAATACTGTTTGCATGCTCAAACAGTATCGGAATGCAGGAAAGGAGACGAGGCGAAATGGGACGGAAGAGGAGCGAGGCGGCGGCGCAGCGCCGCCCGGCTCAAAGCGAGCGGAAAAACCGCGTTTTTCCGCGAAGCGACAGGCCGTATGGTTTGAAACGCAATACGTTTCAAACTGAAAATGCTCTAGGCTCTGGGCTCATTATCAAGCCCTGTCTCCCTACGGGACAACATGTAAAAAAAAATATCACTATATGTTATAAAAATACTATATTTATCTGCATGTATATTGTGCGCGGGTTTTGGAGAAGATGGGGGAGCTTGAGGGGGAACCACGGGAACGCCTTTCCTCGCTTCGCTGTGGAAAGGCTGGGCCCTTTTTGCCGCGAGCAGCGACTCGACGGGCGGCCGCAGGCCGTGCCCGTAAGGCGCCTTGGCGCCTTACGGGCATCGACAGCAGAGCAAAGGGGTTTCTTCCCCCTCAAAAAAGCGTAATGCGTCCTGAACCTAGATCTTTCTGACTTCCGTATACCAGGCGGCGGCCTGTTCCATGAGCGCGTTGGCATGACCCGCAAGGGCCTGCGGGTCTTTTACGTAGCCTTCGCGCAGCAGGCAGCCTTCAAAGAGCAGTTCGGCCATGCCGGCCAGCGCCTTGTCCTGCGGATCGGCCTTGAAGATACGCAGCAGGCTCCGCAGCAGCGGGTGATCGCGATTGAGCTCCAGCGCCTTGACCGGTACGGAATCATCCTTGTGCATGGCGCGGAACAGCTTTTCCATGCTGGAGGTCATGCCGCCGTCGGGCGACACCAGCACGGCGGGGCTGTCGGCCAGACGATGGGAAACGCGCACGTCGGTCACGCGGTCGCCGAGGATTTCCTTGATGCGGGCCAGCAGGTCGTCAAAGGAGCGGTTGTCGTCGTCGGAAAGGGGCGTCACGGAAGGCGCGTCGTTTTCCTTGTCCGCAAAGGAATCGAGGGCGTCGTCGGCCGCGTTTTCCACGGCCTTGAAGTTCCATTCCTTGTACATGCCCAGACCTTCCATGACGAATTCGTCGACAGGTTCGTACAGGAACAGGACCTCGATGCCCTTCTTGCGGAAGCGCTCAAGATGCGGGCTCAGGCGGGCGGCTTCGCGGTTCGGGGCCGACAGGTACCAGAAGGTTTTCTGTCCTTCGGGCGCGCGGCTCATGTAGTCGTCGAGACCGGTCAGGGCGTCGGCGTCGTCCAGGCGGGACGAGTTGAAGCGCATCAGGGCCGCCACGCGCTCGCGCTGGGCGAAGTCCTGATAGGAGAGCTTGAAAATCTTGCTGTGCAGCTTCCAGAAACGGGCGTAGACCTCGGGGCGTTCCTTCACCATCTTTTCAAGATGGCTCAGCATCTGCTTTGTGATGGTCTGGCTGATTTTCATCAGCACGCGGTTTTCCTGAAGGGTCTCGCGCGAAATGTTCAGGGGCAGGTCTTCGGTATCGACCACGCCCTTGAGGAAGGCCAGCCAGTCGGGAATAAGATCCTTGTTGCGATGCTGGATGAGCACGCGCCGCGCGTAGAGGTCCAGACCCCAGAAATCGCGGTCGGCTCCGAAGAAATCCTGCGTCGTGTCGGGGATGTAGAGCAGCGCGTTGAACTGCACGGGGGCGTCCACGCTGATATGCAGGACGTCCAGGGGGTTCGCGGCATCGTAGGTCAGATGCTTGTAGAAGGCGTCGTAGTCTTCCTTCTTTATGCTGCTTTTTGGTTCGCGCCAGAGAGCGGGCTGGGTGTTGACCCGTTCGCCGTCCACCAGCACCGGGAAGGGCACGAAAGCCGAATGTTTGCGGATGACGGACTGCACCCGGTAGGGTTCGAGAAATTCCGCGGCGTCTTCCTTGAGGCGCGCCACGATGATCGTGCCGCGCGCCGGTTCGGCGTCCGCGCATTCTTCAATGGTAAAGGAGCCAAGGCCGTCGCTGCTCCAGCGCCAGGCGGCGGGTTCGCCGTCGGCGAAGGCGGGGCGCGAGGTCACGTCCACCCGTTCGGCCACCATGAAGACGGAGTAGAAGCCCACGCCAAAGCGGCCGATGATATTGGAAGCGTCGGCGGGCTGGCCGTCGCCGCCTTCCTGCTGCGACAGGCCGACAAGGAATTCTTCGGAACCGGACTTGGCGATGGTGCCGAGGTTATCGGCCAGTTCCTCGGGGGTCATGCCCACGCCGGTGTCGGCAATCGTCAGGGTTCTGGCGTCCTTGTCCAGCGTGATGCGTATTTCCAGCGGCGTGTCGGGCAGCCGGGGAACTTCGCCGCGATTGGAACGATACCGCAGCTTGTCCAGAGCGTCCGAGGCGTTGGAAATCAGCTCCCGCAGAAAAATCTCCCTGTTGGTATAGAGGGAGTTCGTGAGAATGTTCAGAACTTTCCGCACCTCGGCGCGGAACTCGCGCTGTTCGCTTCCAGACATAGAGAAAAACCTCCTCGATGCACAAGTATTTATTATAAATAACTATTCCTATTCAGCTGTCAAGACCTTGTTTTATAAGGCCTTGATTTTTGAATCCGTTGTGGCTAAGAGGCGGGGAGGAGGACGGCATTATGGATGTCATCATGCTTTCGCGGCTACAATTTGCTGTAGCCGTTTTTTTCCACTTCATCTTTGTTCCGCTGACGCTGGGTCTGTCGCTGCTTATCGCGCTGATGGAAACCCGCTACGTCATGACGGGTGAAGAGGTTTGGCGTAAGCACGCCAAATTCTGGGGCAAACTCTTTCTCATCAACTTTACGCTCGGCGTCGTGACCGGCATCACCCTGGAGTTCCAGTTCGGCACGAACTGGTCGCGCTATTCCGAATATGTCGGCGACATCTTCGGTTCGCTGCTGGCCATTGAAGCCACCGTGGCGTTCTTCCTGGAATCCACCTTCCTTGCGGTGTGGCATTTCGGCTGGAACCGCGTGGGCAAGAAGGTGCATCTGCTGAGCATCTGGCTTGTGGTTATCGCGGGCAACCTGTCCGCTCTGTGGATCATTCTGGCCAACGGCTTCATGCAGAACCCGCTTGGCTACGTGATTCGCAACGGCCGCGCCGAGCTGGACAACTTCTTCGCGGTGGTCGCCAACCCCTACGCCTGGGGCATGTACGCGCACACGCTGCTTTCCGCGTGGCTGCTGTCCTGTTTCTTCGTGCTCGGCGTTTCCTCGTGGCATCTGCTCCGCAGGAGCCACACGGACTTTTTCCGCCGCTCGTTCCGTATGGCCGCGCCCATCGCCCTGATCCTTTCCCTGGCGCTGGCCCTGTCCGGCGACATTCAGGGCAAGAACGTGGCCGAGCTGCAGCCCGCGAAGCTGGCGGCCATGGAAGCGCACTGGGAAACGTCCTCGAACGTGGGCTTCCCCGTCGTGCTCGTGCCTGACGAGGCCAACGAAACCAACAAGGTGGAAGGCCTTGTCATTCCCGGCTTCATGAGCTGGATCGCCTACGGCGACGCCGGCGCCGAGATCAAGGGCCTGAAGGACTTCCCCAAGGAAGATCGTCCGCCGGTCACTCCCGTTTTCTGGAGCTTCCGCATCATGATCGTTCTGGGCGTCGTCTTCATCGTGCTGGCCGCTTCCGCCTGGTTGCAGCGCAATCGCGAAATGCCCTGCGGCGGCCTGATGAAGACGCTGGTATGGAGCATCCCCCTGCCCTATATCAGCATCGCTCTTGGCTGGCTCGTGGCTGAAGTGGGCCGCCAGCCCTGGATCGTCTACAACCTCATGCGGACCAGCGACGCCGTGTCGCCCGTGCCCGCCGACAACGTCATGACTTCGCTGGTTGCCTTCATCGTGGTCTACGGCGTGCTCGGCCTGCTCGACATTTTCCTGCTGCGGAAATACGCCTGCAAGGGCCCCGAAGGTATGGAGGCGTAAGATGGAAGCGTTGCAAATCACCTGGTTCATTCTCTGGGCGCTGCTCTGGGCCGTCTACTTCGTGCTGGACGGCTTCGACCTGGGCATCGGTTCCCTGCTGCCCTTCATGGCCGACAATGAAGAAGAGCGCCGCTTCATGTACAACGCCGCCGGCCCCTTCTGGGACGGCAACGAAGTGTGGCTCATTTCCGCCGGCGGCGTGACCTTCGCGGCCTTCCCCAAGGTCTACGCGGTCATGTTCAGCGCCCTGTACGCGCCCCTGCTGGCCCTGCTCTTCGCCCTGATCTTCCGCGCGGTTTCCTTTGAATTCCGCAACAAGGTGGACAGCCCCACGTGGCGCGGCCTCTGGGATCTCGTGCACTTCGTTTCCAATCTGGTGCCCTGCCTGCTGCTGGGCGTGGCCTTCGCCAATCTCTTCATGGGCATCCCGGTCGACGCCAAGGGCGTCTATCACGGCAACCTTGTCGCCCTGCTCAATCCCTACGGCCTTGCCGGCGGCTTCTTCTTCCTGTGCATCTTCTGCCTGCACGGTTCGCTGTGGCTGGCCATCAAGAGCTCCGGCGAGCTCAAGCAGCGCGCCATTACCGCGTCCCGCGTGTTCTGGCCCATCGTGCTGATTCTGCTGCTGGCCTTCCTTGTGCTGACGGCCTTCTACACGAACCTGCTCGACAACTATCTGGCCGCTCCCGCCCTGCTGGCTCTGCCGGTCGTGGCGCTGGTCGGCCTGCTGGGCGCGCGCATCATGCTCTGCAAGGGCAAGCTCTGGCTTGCCTGGGCGTGCAGCTCGCTCTTCATCATTGGCGTGACCTTCTTCGGCGTCATGGGCATGTTCCCCGGCATGATCATCTCGTCCATGGATCCTGCCGCGACGCTGACGGCCTTCAACGCCTCCTCGTCGGAAAAGACCCTGCAGATCATGCTCACCGTGGCGCTGATCATGGTGCCCATCGTGCTGCTTTACCAGATCTGGGTCTACAAGCTCTTTTCGCATGAGCTGACCGCCGAGCACCTCGACGATCACGCCTATTAGCAAACGCTCTCCGGCGACGCCGCCGGAATCCGAAACCAGAGAAGGCCGCCCCTACGGGCGGCCTTCTTTTATTCACGAGAACGCGACGCGCTTCTCTCCAGGCGCATGACTCATTACGGTTTTCTTTTGAGGGGGAAGAAACCCCTTTTGCTTGCGGCAAAAAGGTTAGTATCCCCCTCAAACTCCCCCATCTTCCCCAAAACCCGCGCATAATAGTAAAGGATTCCGTGACGCCGGAAGGATATGCCTTTCATGCTTCCCGCATGTCATCTTCCCGATAAAAGCGCGCTGGGGAAGGGATGGTTTTTCCCTTCCCCCCCGAACGCCAGATTCTAGCGAACGTCCGGCTTGCGCCGGGGGGTAATCTGCATACCGCTCACGCGCGGGCGGCGCTCGTCGTCGGCGCCCCGGCGGCAGAACCATTTGCCGTGGCGCAGAACCCGCAGACAGGTCAGGGGCAGGAAGCACAGGGCGCAGAAAAGATGCAGCGCCTTGACCATGGTATAGGCGGCCCCGTACAGGGACAGGGACAAGTGGTTATGCGCCATCAGAGCCATGCCCGACAGACAGAGCAGCGCCAGCAGGACAAGCCGGCTGTAGCCGAAGAACGTCAGCCGGAAACGCGGCCTCCCAAGGACGCACCAGATAACGCCGCCGTAGGAGAAAAGCAGGAGCAGGAGGGAGGCGGCCCAGTAATGGAACAGCGTCGGCCCATAGAGCAGCGGACGCAGCGTGGGGAGCGACGCCAGACCGGACTCGTGCCAGCCCAGCGGCAGATGCGCCAGACCGGTCAGCAGCGTCAGCAGGACGGCGATGAACCAGAGACAGCGGAAAAAGGCCGAAAAGAGACCGGGACGGGAACTCATGGGCGTTTCCTCTGCCTGTCGCGCCAGAGACGCAGCGCGGCGAGCCCGGCGCCGAACAGGGGCGCGCCGAGCAGCAGGCGCGTCGCGGCGTTCTCGCGTTCCATGCTGACGCCGGCAGGCCGCAGACTGGGCATTCCGGGGCCGATGCCCCGCTGCACCAGCAAGGCCGCCTCGATGTGCCAGAAGGGCACGGACGACACATAGAAAAGACAGGTACCGCCGTTTTCCAGCTTGCCGAAGACTTCTCCGTCGCGTTCCGCGGCCATGTCGTCGGCAAGCCGGGCCATGTCGCGCCACGGGCCGAAATGCTGCGCGCCGCGCGGGCAGGCCCGCACGCAGGGGGGCGTTTCGCCGTCGCGCAGACGTTCCCAGCAGAAATCGCACTTGAAGGACAGACCGCTGCCCAGCAGACGCGGAAAGATATTCAGATAGGGGCCGACGCCCGCCTGAATTTTCGGAAAGAACCAGGGGCAGGCGCGAGGACAGCGCCCGGCCCCGAGGCAGATATCTGGGGAGGCGTGCACGGCGCCGCTGCGCTCCTGCCGGAGCGCGCCCGTGGGACAGAGGCTGACGCACTGGGGATTGAGACAGTGGAAGCAGCGGCGCGGCAGATAAATCGCGCGGCGGCGCCCCTTCCAGACAAGACTGCACCGCTGGATATACATCCAGTTATAGGGCGTCAGACGCCAGCGCACGTCCCGCCTGTCCGACCAGTCGCGGGCGCGCACCCACGACCAGAGAGAACGCGGCGCCGCCCCCCGGGGAACGGGCACGCCCGCGCCGCGCGCGGCGCGGCAGGCTTCGACGCAGGCGCCGCAGCCGTCGCAGGCGTCCACGTCGATGATCACGGCCCGCGCCTCTTCCGGGGCGATGCCGGCCGCGTCCTCCTCATCTCCGGCGGCGAGGGCGGGCGCGGCGGCTGAAAGCATGCCGCCGGCCGCCAGCAGACGCAGCGCCGTACGGCGTCCGGGATTCATCGTTACGCCTCCATTAGAGCAATTTCAGTTTGAAACGCGTTGCGATTCAAACCATCCCCCCCTGAAAAAGCGCGCTGGGGAAGGGATGGGGGGCTTGGGGGGAAGGGAAACCCCTCTCGCGCTAGCAGAGGGGTTTCCCTTCCCCCCAAAGAATACGA
>CALUWU010000165.1 GCA_944324555.1 uncultured Desulfovibrio sp. | reverse complement strand
CCGGAAGAAGACGCGCCGCGCGGCCGCATCGGCATTCCGCGCGTGCTCAACATGTACGAGCACTATCCCTACTGGTTCACGCTGTTCACCGCGCTGGGCTTTCGCGTGGAGCTTTCGCCGACCTCCGGCAAGGACGTCTTTGATCTCGGCCTTTCCTCCATGCCGTCGCAGACCGTCTGCTACCCCGCCAAGATGGCGCACGGCCACGTGACCGCCCTGATCCGGCAGGGCGTCCGCCGGATATTTTATCCATGCCTGCCGCGCGAAAGTCTTTCCGAAGACAGCCGCTACAACTGCCCCGTGGTTTCCGGCTACCCGGAAGTCATCCGGCTGAATACCGACGAGCTGCGCGAAAGCGGCACGGAGCTGCTGACGCCCTTCGTCTCCCTCGCCGCCCCGGACAAGCTCGCCCAGGTGCTGCACGAGCTGCTGGACATTCCGCGCAACGAAGTGCGCGCGGCCGTCAGGGCCGCCGAACAGGAGCAGGAAAACTACCGCGCCGCCCTGCGGGCCGAAGGCGAGCGCGTTCTGGCGGAGGTGGAGAGAACGGGCGGCCTCGGCATCGTTCTCTGCGGCCGCCCCTACCATGTGGACCCGGCCGTGCATCACGGCCTGCCGGAATATATCGCCTCGCTGGGCGCGGCCGTCCTGAGCGAAGACAGCGTCGCCCACCTCGGTTCGCTGGACGAGCCCCTGCGCGTCGTGAACCAGTGGCGCTACCATTCCCGCCTCTACCGGGCCGCGGCCCTTGTCCGCAACAATCCCCTGCTGGAACTGGTGCAGCTTACGTCCTTCGGCTGCGGTCTGGACGCCATCACGAGCGATCAGGTTTCCGAAACACTGGCAGAGGGAGGGCGGCTGCACACCCTGATCAAGATAGACGAAGGCGCGTCGCTGGGCGCGGCCCGCATCCGCATCCGCTCCCTGCTGGCCGCCGTGCGCGAACGGCGGGAAGAGAACGCCGGCCTTCGTCCGGCAACGCCCCCGAACCGCCGCGTTCCCGTCTTTACCGGCGCCATGCGCGACAGCTACACCATCCTTGCGCCGCAAATGGCGCCCCTGCACTTCCGCATCATCGAAAGCGCCTTCACCAGCGCCGGTTATCGCCTTTCGGTGCTGCCTTCCGTCAGCCCGCAGGCCATCGAAACGGGGCTTGCCTACGTGCATAACGACGCCTGCTATCCGGCCATCGTCGTCATCGGCCAGCTGCTGGAGGCGCTCCGCAGCGGCAATTACGATCCGGAACGAACGGCCCTGATGCTGGCCCAGACCTGCGGCCCCTGCCGCGCCAGCAATTATACCGCCCTGCTTCGCAAGGCCCTGCGCGAGGCCGGATTCCCCAATGTTCCCGTCCTTGCCCTGACAAGCGCTTCCGTTACGGAACAGCCGGGATTCCGCCTGTCTCTCTCGCTCTTCCAGAAACTGACCATCGCCTGCCTGTACGGCGACATGCTGCAACGCGTCAGCATGCACGTCCGGGCCAACGAGGCCCGCCGCGGTTCCGCCGACGATCTTCTCTCGGACTGGACCGCCCGCGCGCGCGCCGTGGTCGCCGCCGGCGATATCTCCCAGTTCAAGCGCCACATGCGGGAAATCGTGGAAGATTTCGCCGCCGTGCCGCTGGACGGCATTCCCCGCCCCAAGGTCGGCATCGTGGGCGAAATCCTGCTCAAGTATCACCCCGACGCCAACAACCATGTGGCGCGCAGCATCATGGAGGAAGGCGGCGAACCCGTTTCCACCGATCTTGCCGACTTCTTCCTCTACTGCTTCATGGACCCGGTCTACAGCTGGCGGCATCTGGGCGGCACGTTCCTGCCCGCCCTGAGCAGCTGGCTTGTCATCCGCCGCGTGGAGTCCCTGCGCCGCCACATGCGTCGCGCGCTGGAAGGAAGCCCCTTCCTGCCCGCGGCCCGCATTTCCGATCTTGCCCGCAGCATCGAAGGCATCGTTTCCCGGGGCAATCAGGCGGGAGAAGGCTGGCTGCTGACGGCGGAAATGCTGGAATTCATCGATCACGGCGTCAACAACGTCCTGTGCCTTCAGCCCTTCGGCTGTCTCCCCAACCACATTACCGGCAAGGGCGTCATGAAGGAACTCAAGCGGCAGCGGCCCAGGGCGAACCTCATGGCCGTGGACTATGATCCCGGCAGCAGCATTGCCAACCAGCTCAACCGGGTCAAGCTCTTCATGTCCGTGGCGCACAGCCGCCTTCAGGAAGAACTGGACCGCCGCGATCAGAACCAGCCCGACGAAAGCCTCCGGCACTAGGCGTGTTCTTCCGGGGGGACTCCCCTGCTCTGTTGTCGATGCTCGTAGTATCTTCGTCGCACCGGGCACGGCCTGCGGCCGCCTTCGGTCGCGGCCGGCGCGCAAGGGGCCCGGCCTTTCCAGCGGAAAGGCCGGGCCCCTTTTTGCCGCGAGCCAAAGGGGTTCCTTCCCCCGCAAAAAACATCATGAATCCCGTTGCCTGAAAGAATAGGGAAAACAAAAGGGGGCGGCCGCGACAGCGCGGCCGCCCCGGCAATGCGGAGAAAGGGGTTCGTGCGGAAAAGGCGCTAATCCTGCCGCTTCATGCTTTCGATGAGCTCGCCCAGACCGTGCGCCTGCTCCGTGAGGGCGTTGACGGCCGTGGCGGCTTCGTTCATGGCCGCGGCCGTCTGGGCGACGATATCATTGATCTGAATGATGGTCTTGTTGATCTCGTCGCTGGCGGCGGACTGTTCTTCCGCGGCGGCGGCGATGGCGCTGACTTCGTCGGCCGTCGTTTCGGCGTCCTGCACTATCTGCTGCAGGGCCTCCCCGGACTGATTGGCAAAGCCGGTCGCCTGTTCCACCTGTTCCACGGCAAGATCCATGGAGTGCATGCTCTTGGCCGTGCTGTCCTGAATGGAGCGGATGGCGTTGCCGACTTCCGTCGTCGAGGCCATGGTCTTCTCGGCCAGCTTGCGGACTTCGTCGGCCACGACGGCAAAGCCGCGGCCCGCTTCGCCCGCGCGCGCGGCCTCAATGGCGGCGTTGAGCGCCAGCAGATTCGTCTGATCCGCGATATCGGAAATAACGCCCATGATATCGTTGATGGACTGAGCGTGGTCGTTGAGCTGCGCCATATCGCTCTTCAACGCGTTGCTCATGTCATGGACGGCGCTGATGCTCGCCAGCGAATGCTGCACGATGTTGGCGCCCTCTTCCGCCTTGGTGCGCGTATTGGCCGATATGGAGGAAGCCTGCGCCGCGTTGCGGGCCACTTCCTGCACGGTGGCGTTCATTTCGTTCATGGCCGTCGCCGCTTCGGAGAGACGCGCCGTCGCGGTCTGGGCGCTCTGATCGGACTGATCTATGCGCGTGGACAGCTGCGAGGACGCGGCGGAAATGGCCTCGACAACGCTTTCAAGGCGCTGCGCGGCGGTCAGCATGCCCTCGCGACGGGCGTTTTCCGCATTCTTCTGGGCTTCCTGCGCCGCCATCATGGCCTGCGTGGCTTCGCGCCCCTTGACCTCGGCTTCGGCGCTCTTTTCCTCGGCCATCTTGATATTGGCGCGAAGCCCGGCGACCATGTGCCGCAGGGAATCGGCCAGCATGCCGGTTTCATCGGCGTTGGAAACGGTCAGCTCCCTGTCCAGATCGCCCTCGGCGACCGCCTGGGCAAACTGCTGCGTCTGCCGCAGGGGCCGGGTAATCGTATGCGTGATGACGATGGAGAAGAACACGCCGATGACGACCATCATGCAGACAAAAATCAGGCCGGTGAAGCTGGAGCGTTCCAGCCTGGTGTCGCTGTCTTCGAGGACGTTGACAAGAATACCCGTAAGATCCTGATTGTACTTGTCGATGAGCTGCAACGCCGCGCCGTAATGCTCAAGACGCTCCCGCATGAGCTCGTCGTTCTTCATAAGGAGCTTTGAAAGCGCCGTCGCATGCACCTTGAAGGCTTCAAGCGCCGACGACGCCTCGTCGAACATGACGCGGCATTCCTCGCGCAGGAGATACTGGCGGATATCCGCCATTTCTTCGAGCAGGTTCTCGAAATCCTCCTGGACCTTCATGATGCGCTTGATATCCTTGCTTTCCACGCCGAGCAGCAGATTCTGCAGGGCCGAAGAGGCGTTTTCCAGCACGGAAGCGACGCGCGCCATGTTCGCGGCGTACAGGCGGCTTTCTTCCATCTGCCCCGCATTGATATAGTTTGTGAGCGTCTGGCTCATCGTCGCATTGAGAGTCTTGAGCAGGCTTCTCGCCTTCGTGCTTGCGAGAACGACTTCCCCCTTGGTCTTGCCCATGTTTCTGACAAGCTCTATGGTTTCTTCCACATACTTTTGGAAATTTCCATATTCGGCGCCGAACTCTTTCAGGAAATTCGTCGTGAGCTTTCCGGGAATCCTTTCATTGAATGCGGCGAGTTCTTTCAGCGTCGCGTCGCTCAACGCGATACTGGCGCGATACTCCTTGAGCGAGTCTTCCGAAGCGTTGTCAAAATAGATGCGCGCGCGATATCCCGCCGTCAAAAGCTCCTTCTGTAATTTTGTATTTATGCTGTAGCGCGGGAATCGCTCCGTATTTATATTTTTTGAAACATCCATGGCGCTCTGGATGGCGAGATACATGATCACGCTTACGACTGTGGCAAGCAGAAGCAGAAAGAAAAATCCGCCTCCTATCTTTTTACCGATGGTAACTTGCATGTGTTCCTCCTCCACATTGGGAATATCAATGACCAGACTTCCCGGGGGAAGTCTTCTTTCCATGCTGACGGGCTCGCCGCCCGGCGTCCGGACGCGGATGCGGCGTCCGAACGAATGCGCGCTGGCGGTATGAAAAATCTTCTCGGGAAAACAGTGTGACGCATCATCTTTTTCATTCGGCAGCCTCCTGAAAAATATTAGAAGCATCTTGCAAATGACCGCCCGCCGGACAAGCCCGCGCGAAAAGACGCGCGCGCAAGCGCGCCCCGCCGTAGCTTTTAACAATTTAAATTCTTTTATTTCAACATAAAAATAAAAATTTTTTTTGCCAAAAAGACTTGCCAGAGCCGGGGCTTTCGCCTATAAAGACCAAGTCAGCACGGAGAGGTGTCCGAGTTGGTCGAAGGAGCACGATTGGAAATCGTGTGTACGTTAAAAGCGTACCAAGAGTTCGAATCTCTTCCTCTCCGCCAGTGCCGATGAAGCGATTGAGAAATCGCTCAAGATATCGGGCCCATGTTCAAAACATGGGCCCTTTTTCTTTGCCCGGAAATCCCTGTTCCGCGCCCTTGCGCCGGAGAAGGCGCGCGACCGGGCTCCCCGAACGCGAACGAAGCCGGACGCGTCAGGCGGTCTCCGGCGTCAAAAAGGGGCGCGCCCCGGCGACTCCCTGAGGAAATCGCCGGGGCGCGCCGTTTTTACTTCGCTGCGTTTTCAGAAGACGTCCCGACTAGAGCGTCTCACCTTTGAAAAAGGTGAAACGCGAGGCGGCGGCGCGCCGCCCGGCCCAAAGTGGGCGGGAAAACAGCGTTTTTCCGCGAAACGACAGGCCGTATGGTTTGGAACGCGCAGCGTTTCAAACTGAAATTGCTCTAGGGACGGGCGCTCCCGTTCAGCTTCTCCACGGCTTCCCTGTAGAGGGCGGGATAGATGCGGCTGAAGAAATGGGCGGTGGAACGGCACTGCTGCCCCACCACAAGATCGATGTGCGCGCCCTTGCCGCGTTCGGCAAGGTTCCCGGTCTTGTTGCCGTCCTTGTCCTCGAAGTGCCACGCGGACACTTTCTTGCCGTCGAATTCGTCCAGAACAACCTTGAAATAATCGTGCGGTCCAGCAAACACGTTGCTGGTCTTATCCAGAATGATTTCATCCTTGTTCTCAAGGGTGATCTCATGGATAAAGGAGCAGGTCGCTCAGGTCTCGGGCCGCGCGATGAAGCGCGGATCATACGGCCAGAGGGAACCGTCCTGAATGTCGATGACGTCCTTGTAGGCAACCAGAGACACCTTGCCGTTCCCGAGCGGCGACTCCTTGCCGTTGACGTTGAGATGCACGATCTGCTTGCCGCTGGGCGACAGCGTCCAGAAAGAATCGCGAACCGTTTCGGACAGGAAGAGCTTCGAGCGGGTATCGGCGTTCCAGGGGCCAAAGGTCTTTTCCACGGTCTTGCCGCCCTCGGAAATGAGGATGGTCGCGGCGTCGTTGGAAATCATGGTCACCTGAACCTCGGCGTCGCCAACGACGAACTTGTCGCCGGCGCGACAGGAGGTCATCATCGGAGCGGATGCGGAAATCCAGGCGTCGGTGATGCTGTCCGTGCCCATTTCCCGCACCTTGACCTCGTCGGGGGTCACGCTGTCAACGACGACATAGGTGCGGCCGTCGGCGGAAACGTTCTTGCCCATGATGAAGTCGTCCAGGCGTCCTTTCCGTTCCGACACCCCGGCTTCCTCGTAGTTCTTGGCGGCGGCGACGCCGTTGCTTCCGTCATTGTTGACGCGGGGGCCGGCCATGACGGGGAAGGCTTCGCCATAATAGTTGCCGGTGGCCTTCACCAGCTTGAAGGTGGCCACATACCCGCCTTCCATGAAGAAGGGGTCCTTTTCCACCTGCGTCAGCTGCCAGCCGCGGCTCTTGTGGTTCATGGCCTTGGTTTCGCCGGGCGTGAACGTCACATCATGCAGCACGTCGCGCACGGAGCGCTGATTGATGTAATAGAACGGCTTGCCGCCCAGGGTGATGGGTTCGTTGTCGAACGGTTTCCAGTTGCCGGAGCGGATGGTGATATAGGCTCCGGACGGCGGAATGACGACGCCTTTCGAGGTGACGCGCGTTTTCCGCAGGACGACGCCGTCCCACTGCGTCTTGACGACGCCGCTGATGGTCTTGAGCTTGACGCCGTTGACCATGCCCGGCATGCCGATCACCATCGCGGCGGACGGGCTCGGCGAGGCCATGACGGCGGGACGCGACGCCGCGGACGCCGTGCCGGCCATGCACAGCATGGCCGCCAGCGTCAGGGCAACGGCAGCATGTTTCTGCAACATGTTCCAGCCTCCATTAGGTAAGGGGTTAAGATGAAAAATCCGCGACGCCGGCGACGGCGTCACGAACGCCTTTCTTCTGCTTCGAGGCGGCGCGCCCAGAGGGGATTATGTTCGCGCGCATGGGCAAGGGGAACCATGCCGGTCAGCATGGAACGCAGCGCGGGGCCTTCTCCGGGAGCAAGGGCCGCCATGTAGATATGTACGGGAATAAGAACGGCCATGACGCCGGCGCTGCAAAAATGCAGCAGCAGACACCAGCGCAGCGCCGACGCGGAAGCCGAAGCCCCCGACAGGAAGAGCAGGACCAGCCCCGTCAGCGCGAGCATGACGCCGCAGACGACCGCGATCAGCGCGACCAGCCTCTGGCCGGCATTGTAGAAGCCCTGCGGCGGCAGTTCGCCCGACAGGCCAAGCCGGCGCATTCCCCGGGGGCCGATTGTGAGCCAGAGGGCCTTGAGCCCGCACCAGCGCAGATCGGCCGCGGGCCGAACGGCAAGAATCTCCCGCAAGAAGGGCAGCACATCAGCCTTGCAGCGCGCCAGGATGTAAACGATATACGCCGCCAGCCAGAAAAGCCCCGCGAAGATATGCAGGCGCAGCAGGCCCAGCCCGCCGAAAAGCTCATGCCACAGATCGCTCCACCAGCGGCCGACGGGCTGCATTTCAGGATTGGCAAGCAGGGCAAAGCCCGTGAACGTCAGCAGAAGCCAGCAGCAGGCGTTGCACCAGTGCATGAAGACTGCCGGGGCGGAATGCCGTCTAATCATGGTCATGGCGATCTCCTCGGGAGACGGTATCGTTTTCAGTCGGGGGGGCCAGACGATTTTTCAGCAGGACGGCGGCGCAGCCCGCCAGCGAAACGCCCCCCAGAACGGTCACGGCTCCGGCAACCCAGCTCATGGCCTCCAGCGGCAGGGGACGGGGCCGGCTTTGCGGCCAGTCCAGCGGCGCGGTTCCGTTGACGTAGGCAAGCGTCGGCCGGGTATCGTTGTCGGCCGGGCGCACCCGCTGCACGGGATTGCCGGCGGCCAGGGCGACGGCCGCGGGGCTGCCGGGCGAATCAAGATCGCCGAAAGCGCGGCAGCGCATGGGGCAGACCTGCACGCAGGCGGGGGACATGTCCGGCGTCCCGGCGCAGTAGTCGCACTTGTCCGGCAGGCCGGTCTGCGGATGCCGGTAGCGCGCGTTGTAGGGACAGGCCTCGATGCAGCCGCCGCAGGCGGCGCAGCGGGCGAGGTCAATGCGAACCGAGCCGTCCGCCGCCTTGTAGGTCGCGCGCGTGGGACAGGCCCGCACGCAGGGCGCGTCGTCGCAGTGCATGCAGGCCCCCGGCTGAAAGTGGAGCCCCAGCGGCGCGGCGGCGTCGGGAAAGGGATGCACCCAGTTGCGGCTGTATCCTTGCGGCACGTTGTTGCGCTGACGGCAGGCGAGCAGGCAGGCCTTGCAGTCGATACAGCGGGATGCGTCAATAATCATGGCATAGCGCGGCATGGCGCCCTCCTCTAGGTTCTGGGCTCAGTACGGTTTTCTTGAGGGGGAAGAAACCCCTTTTGCTTGCGGCAAAAAGGGCCCAGCCTTTCCGCAGCGAAGCGAGGAAAGGCGTTCCCGTAATTCCCCCTCAAACTCCCCCATCTTCCCCAAAACCCGCGCATAATGTACTGCCAGGCAAAGATGGATATTTTTCATAACATGTAGTGTAGTGATATTTTTTTGCATGTTATCCCGCAGGAAAACAGCGCTTGATAATGAGTTCTGCCCCCAGGTTCCAGACTTCCCGGCCCCGGCAGGCGTGGGGATTTCAGCCCGGGAAGACGCC
This sequence comes from uncultured Desulfovibrio sp., assembly GCA_944324555.1. Taxonomy (GTDB): domain Bacteria; phylum Desulfobacterota; class Desulfovibrionia; order Desulfovibrionales; family Desulfovibrionaceae; genus Desulfovibrio. Next base: position 32,558 of record CALUWU010000165.1, on the reverse strand, counting down.
CGCCCTCAGGCCCGCTCCAGGCTGCGGAGACGGCACCCCACGCCGTTGTGCTGGCAGGAGATGCGATCCCAGTAGTTGGGCAGGATGGTATTGATATGTTCCCCCCGGTTGCGTTCCAGCGGAGCGGTCGCGCCGAGGTGGGAGGGGGTGAAGACCATGCCGGGGAGAACGGTCTCGCTGACGTCCACCCAGCCCTCAAGCGCGCCCGCCGAAGTTTCCAGCATGACGCGATCCCCCTGCCGGAGCCCGTACGCGCGCGCGGTTTCCGGATGCACGGCCACAAGGCGCCCCGCGGAAAATTCCGCCAGCGACGGCGAAAAATTCGTCAGGGTCTGCTGCCAGTGCCAGAGGACCTTGCCCTGAAGGAGAACAAGAGGGAATTCGGCGGAACCGTCCTTCCCTCCGGGGTAGCCGCGCGGATAGTCCCATTCGGAAACCCGGCCGAAAAGACCGTCGACGACCTTCATCCTGCCGTCGGGGGTCAGCAGCCTGCCATCGCGGAACACGCAGTCCAGACGCTCGGCGTCTCCCCGGGCGTACAGCGGCCAGACAAGACCGTCCGGCGAGGCGCGCAGGGCGTCCAGATCCATGCCCTTCCAGGAAGGAACCACGGCGGCGAACTGCCTGTAGAGATCTTCCGGATCGGCAAAGTCGGGATAGCGGCGGGGATCAACCAGCCGCCCCACGTCCCGGTAGAAGCGCCAGCCGGGAACGCATTCGCCGGGAGGCGTTTCCAGCTGATCGCGCCAGACGACCTGCTGCTCGTTGCCGTACCCCGTGCCGGCGCTTTCCGGGCCGAAGGTCGCCGGAATGAAAAGATGGGCGGCCTCGCACTCTTCGGTCATGAAAAAGCCCATGTGCGCGATGAAGGGAATCTTTTTCAGATCCGCCAGGGTCCCTTTCGCATCGGGATAGCGCCGATAGCTGGAATTGAGAAAGAGCACGTCCAGATTGCCCCGCCGCATGGCGCTGCGGAGGCGGCGAAAGTTCATCTTGCGCCGCTGCGTCGGACCGAAGAAGTGATCGACGAATTCCTCGTCGCCGTCGGGCTTGCCGCTCTGGAAGGTCAGCAGTCCCCGGCCTTCGCCGATGACGTTGCCGCGCAGCGCCTGCGCGAGAATGATCGCGCGCAGGGTCGTGATGCCGTTGGTGTAGCGAGAAAGCGAACCGCCGAGCCAGACGATGGTACGCGGGCTTTTCGCCAGCGCGTCATAAAAGGCGCGCGTTTCTTCCAGCCCAAGGCCGGTCGCGGCGGAAACCATCTCCGGCGTATAGCGTTCCACATCGCCGGCGAGCTGATCGAAGCCGTCCAGCAGCGCCCGGGCCTGTTCGGGGTCGTAGGCGCCGCCGGCGAGGATGGCGCGCAGCGCCCCCGCCGCCAGCGCGCCGTCCGTACCGGGGCGCGGCCGCAGCTGCGTATGGGCGAGCGCGCTGGTGCGCGTCGTCCGGGGATCTATATAAATGATACGCACGCCCCGCGCCGCCGCCTGCGCGAGCCAGCGGCTATAGGGGGGATAGAGTTCCGCCACATTGGCGCCCCAGAGAACGAGCGTTTGCGTCTTCAGCACTTCATGCACCTTGACGGTGCCGCTGTAGACGCCCAGCATGTCGCCCAGCATGTTGGACGCGCTGGAAACGCAGGATTCCCCGGGCGGCATGGCATGGACGCTGCCCGCGGCGCGCAGCGCCAGCAGGGCCGCGATCTCGCTTTCGCGGCAATCCCAGAGAGGCATGGTCATGGCCACGCGATCCCCGGCCTTGTCGCCGTGCGCGCGCATGCAGGCCAGCAGGCGCTCGGCCGTCAGCTCCACGGCGTCCTGATAGGAAATGCGCTCCCACTGCCCGGACGGAAGACGCCGGAGGGGATGCGTCAGACGTTCCGGGCTGCGCATCAGTTCCAGAATGGACAAGCCCTTGGGGCACATGGCGCCCCCGGTCCAGCGGTTGCCGACAAGGCCGCTCAGGCTCTCGACGCGCCCGTTACGCAGCCGGGCCTCATAGGTGCAGCGGACCTGACAGAAAGGACAGTAGCCCCGGCCTGTGGTAACGACGTCGTCGGCGACGGCCGGGCGGAAGCCCATGCCGGAAGCGGCGCGGGGCGCGCTTGCGGCAACGCCGCCCGAAACCAGCGCCGCGCCGAGCTTGAGGAAGGTTCGACGAGAACAGGATTCTTTCATGCGTTGCAATGGTGCGGCGTGCGAGACGCCGGAAAAGGGACTGCCTGCGCGGGGCAGGCACGTAAAAACGGCACGCCGGAAGGCGTGCCGTCGACATGCGATCAGATCACATATTTTTTGCCGGAACCCGGCATGGAAAACTCGGGAAAAGACGACGCCTGACGCAGGCCGCCGTCCGTTCCGGTTTCCTCATGTCGAAATCTAGCAGTTGCAGTCGGCGTCGGCGCTCTGGATGGTGGTCGCGTCTCGCAGTTTCTGCATCTGTTCCGCGGGAATGCCCAGTTCTTCCAGATCGTCGTAGGACTGGAAGCCGCCGAGGTCTTCGCGCAGCTTCACAATCTTTTCAGCGGTAGCCTTGTCCACGGCGCCGGAGGCGGCCAGTTCGTCCGCCGTCGCCCGGTTGAGCTGCATGCGGGCGGCCTCGGCGGCCTGAAGGTCGGCGGGCGCGCAGGTCATGCCGCCCATGACAAAGGCGCCAATCAGCATGCCGGACAGAAGAAATTTGTTCATGCGATCCTCCGTTGATGCTTTGAGGGCTTTCCGGGGGGAAAGCGCCCCTTTTCCGGGAGAGAGGTTTCGGCGCGGGGCCCGACGGCCTCCTCCCCCGACCCGCTCCGGCCGCCCGGGCCAGGCCGTCTCGCGCGCGCCGCGCGCGGAAAGCGGTATCGGACGGATATTCCGCGGGCTGGAGGTGGTATAGCCGGGAAGGCGCGCGCGATCAAGAGCGAATCCAACGTAAATCGCGCGCGGCAAACAAAAAAAGCGGGGAAAGGGAAACGCTTCCCTTTCCCCGCGTCCACTGCGGCCTGCCCCGGAGGGGGAGACGCGCGGCAAACGGGAGGATTTTCGCCGCGCGTCCTCGTCGTAAAGGTCGGGAGGGGACTAGCCCTGCTTTTGCTCCGCAGTGGAAGCGCCGTCCTGCCGGGCGCCTTCCTCCGCGGCGGCGGAGGCGGTCTCATGCTGCCCCAGCAGGAGATTCTGATGGCCGAAGATCAGCGGCTTGAGAACTTCGGGCCTTGCCAGAGAGGTGGTGTCGCCCAGTTCGTCGTACGTTCCGCCCGCGATCTTGCGGAGCATGCGGCGGATAACCTTGCCGGAACAGGTCTTGGGCAGGGCCTCGGCAAACTGGATGTATTCGGGCGACGCCAGGGCGCCGATATCCCGCCGGACAGTGTCGCGCAGCTTCTTGCGGACGTCGTCGCTCCACGGCACTTCGTCGCGGGTCACAACGTAGGCGTAGATGCCCTCGCCCTTGAGCGGATGCGGCATGGGCACCACGGCGGCCTCGGCCACTTCGGGGCAGGACGCCAGCACGGCCTCGATTTCGGCGGTGGAAAGGCGATGCCCGGAAACGTTGATGGAGTCGTCGATGCGTCCCAGAATCCAGAAATAGCCGTCCTCGTCCACTTCCGCGCCGTCGCCGGATTCGTAGCAGCCGAAGCGCTGGAAATAGGACTGATACTTTTCTTCATCGTTGTAGACGCCGAGCATCATGCCGGGCCAGGGCCTGCGGATGACGAGATGCCCGGAACGGCGTCCCTCGCTGGTATCCATGTCTGGCGTCTGCCCGTCGCGCAGCACGGCGGCGTCAACGCCGGGCAGGGGCTTGGTGACGGAGCCGGGCTTGAGCTTCGTGGCGTAGGGGAAGGGCGAAATCATGGCCCCGCCGGTTTCCGTCTGCCACCATGTATCCACGATGGGCAGTTCGCCGCCGCCGATATTCTTGTGATACCAGTGCCAGGCTTCGGGATTCATGGGCTCGCCCACGCTGCCGAGAATGCGGAGCGTGCCGAGATCGTAGCGTTCCGTCCAGGCCTCGCCCATACGCATCAGGGAGCGGATGACGGTGGGCGCGGTATAGAGGATGTTGACGCGGAACTTTTCCACCATGCGCCAGTAACGGTCGGGCTTTGGCCAGTTGGGAACGCCCTCGAACATCATGGTCGTCGCGCCCAGCGACAAGGGGCCGTACACGCCGTAGGTGTGGCCGGTGATCCAGCCGATATCCGCGGTGCACCAGTGGACGTCGTCGTCGCGCATGTCGAATATCCACTGGGTCGTGTGGGCCGCATAGGTGAGATAGCCGCCGGTGGAATGCATGATGCCCGTGGGCTTTCCGGTGCTGCCGCTGGTATGGAGCAGAAAGAGCGGGTCGTTGGCTTCCATGCTTTCGCAGGGGAAATCCACGTCGAGAGTAAAGTCCTCGATGAGATCGTGCCACCAGATATCGCGGTTCGGGGTCATCTTCACGTCGTAGAGATCGGCATGGTTGACGACGACCACGTGCGCCACGGAGGGGCACTTTTCGATGATGGGGTCAAGATTCGCCTTGAGGGGCTTCATCTTGCCCGCGCGGATGGCGGCGTCGGCCGTGATCACGACCTTGGCCTTGGCGCCCTGGATGCGGCTGCGGACGCCGCCTTCGGCGTAGCCCGAGAAGATGGTGGTATGGATGGCGCCGATGCGCGCGCAGGCCAGCATGGCGATGACGAGCTCGGGAATCATCGGCATGTAGAGCGCCACGCGATCCCCCTTGCGAATGCGCAGGGAACTCAGCGCATGCGCGACCCGGCACACCTCGGTATACAGCATCTGGTAGGTGAAGCAGCGCACGTCCATTTCCTTTTCGCCCTGCCAGATGAGCGCCGCCTTGTTGCGGCGGCCGGAAAAGAGATGGCGGTCGATGCAGTTGAACGAAGCGTTGAGCTTGGCTCCGGTGAACCAGCGGTACTTGTGCCGCTCTTCGTCAGCCTCCAGCACCTTGTCCCAGCGCTTGAACCAGTGCAGCAGCTGCGAAGCTCGGGCGGCCCAGAAGTCGTTGGGGTCGTCCAGGGCGGCCCTGTACAGGGCTTCGGCTTCTTCGCTTCCGCAAACCCAGGCCGACGACTTGCCGTGCTGGGGGGGGAGGTAGCTGCGCTGTTCCGTCAACAAGGTTGTGAGGCGCTCTTGTGACATTCTTCTGCTCCTTCTCTGCTACGATATGTCAGATATGGCGTGAACATGCCGCCATTCTATCGGCGTAGCGGCTTTGGGCGCGCGCGTCAAGAACCCGCAACTTGTTTGTGCTTTCAGTCATCGTTGTGTCTTTTTTCCTTACCCTGTTTTGCGGGAGCATTTTATGGAAATAAATTCAATTAGATATAAATTTGTGATTTAAAGAACAAGCGGCGGTTTCGGCAAGGGAAAAATTTTTTCAATGGAACCGCGAGGTTTGAGCAACAAAGGCCCCTGGCGGCGGGGATTTCTCCTCCCTCTTCCGGGGCGGCGGCCGCCCGGCCCGCTCTCCGCGAGGCCGTTCCGGGCAAACAAAAAGCCCCCGGCAAATGCCGGGGGCCGGAAAAGCCGGGCCATCGGGCGCGGTCTACTTTCCTATCTGGGCCAGCTTCTCTTCAAAGTCCTGAAGCGTGGAGCCCACAATCTTGTGCAGGGCCAGCAGGGCGATCAGGTTGGGAATGACCATCAGACCGTTGAAGAGGTCGGCCAGGGCCCAGACAAGATCGACCTTCAGGGTCGCGCCGACAACGATGAAGGCGCAGACGATGACGCGGTAGGGCAGAAGGCCCTTGTCGCCGAAGAGGAAGCGCACGTTCTGCTCGCCAAAGAAGTACCAGCCGATGATGGTGGAATAGGCGAAGAAGAAGAGGCAGATGGCGACGAAGCTCATGCCCAGGCTGCCGAGACCGAGGTTGTAGGCCTTCTGGGTAAGTTCAATGCCGGTGGTCTGGTAATCCAGAACGCCGGTCACAAGGATGACGATACCGGTAAAGGTCACGATCAGCACGGTGGTGAACACGCCAAAGATGGCCACAAGGCCCTGTTCCGCGGGGTGTTCCACCTTGGCGATGGCGTGCGCGTGCGGCGTGGAGCCCATGCCGGCCTCGTTGGAGAAGAGACCGCGCGCCACGCCGAACTGCATGGCCTTGGCCACGGTAAGGCCCAGCGCGCCGCCCGCCACGGCCTGCGGATTGAAGGCGGCCGTGAAGATGAGTTCAAAGGCGGGGATAATCTGGCTTGCGTTGGACAGGATGACGTAGGTGCCGCCCAGCAGATAGATGGCGGCCATGAAGGGCACGAGCTTTTCCGTCACGCTGGCAAGACGTCCCACGCCGCCGAAGAAGACGATGCCCGCCAGGATGGCGGTCGCGACGCCGGTCGCGATGAGCGGGATGTTGAAGGCCGTGTACATGCCCTGCGAAATGGAGTTGGACTGCACCATGTTGCCGATGCAGCCGAGGGCGATGATGATGGCGATGGAGAAGAAGACGGCAAGGGGCTTGAACTTGGGTCCGAGCCCCTTGGTGATGTAGTAGGCGGGGCCGCCGACGGCGTGGCCGTGTTCGTCGGTTCCCTTGAAGGTCTGCGCCAGCACGGCCTCGGCAAAGATGGTGGCCATGCCGAAGAAGGCCGCGACCCAGAGCCAGAACAGGGCGCCGGGCCCGCCGGAAACCAGCGCCGTGGCCGTGCCGGCCACGTTGCCCGTGCCGACCTGCGCCGCGACGGCGGTTGCCAGGGCCTGGAAGGAACTCATGCCGGTCTTGTCGGCCTTCTTGCCGAAGAGCGTCGCGCCGCCGAAGAGGAAACGGGCCGCGAGACCGAACTTTCGCACCTGAACGAAGCGCAGCTTGATGGTATAGAAGATACCGGTGCCGCACAGCAGGGGAATCAGGACGAAGACGCCCCAGAGAACGCTGTTGATGTCGCCGACCAGCGAATTAAGAAACTCCATGCACTTTCCTCCTGACGAGTAAAGACGTGATCCCTGTCGGACCGCCGCGCGAAACGCGACGCCCCAAGAGGTCAAGGGAAGAGCAGAAAGTTCGTGATGCCGTCAGGCACGGGGAAGGCAGGGGCACCAGCCATTTACAGGCTGCTCTTCGGAACACGGACGCATATACCGTCACCCGCTGTTGCGTGCAGCGGATGAAGACGTCGGGGGAATCATTCCTGACAATGCCGGATCGGCATCTTGTCTGAATGTCGTCAGAGTAACATTCTTTGAGAACGTGGTCGAGACCTTCCGCGTGCGGTTTCCCTCTATTTTTCCGAACCCGAGGGCGTCGCCCGCGAACCGCGCGCCGTTCGCGGCGCTACTTCCTGCGGCGGCGCGACAGCTGCCAGGTGCAGCGGATGACGGAAAGCACGTCGTTGAGCAGGGGATTGCTGGAAACGCGGCGTTCTTCTCCCGCGTCTTCTTCGTCTTCGTCCGCGTCGAAGCTCGACGGGAACGCGTCAAGATGGGGCGGGGATATGGGGGCGACGTCCGGCGGCGGCGCGACGGGCGGAGGGGGCGGCGGCGCGGGAACGGGAGCCGGGGGCGCGGCCTCGTCTTCCGGGGTTTCCTCGTTGCGGGCCGCCTGGCGTTCCCGCCACAGCTGAAAGGCCGCGGCTTCCCTGCGCCGTTCCTCGGCCGCCTGCCGCAGGCGTTCTTCCCGCTGTTGCGCCAGCACGGCCAGCTGCTTCCTGATTTCCAGACTCAGGGAAAGGGCCTCGTCGCCCAGTTCTCCCTGAAGGTGATTTTCCAGCCGGGCTATCAGCTCGTCGCTTTCGGCGCGGATGCGGAGCGCGTTGTCGTCCCCGTCGCTGTCTTCCGCCGCCGAGGCAAGGCAGGTCTGGGCCATCTTGTCGGCTATGGCGGCGGTATCGGCAATATCATGGACGGCGGCCAGGGCCTGCGCCGCGCCCTCGGGATCGCCCTGCCGCAGCAGGCGCTGCGCCGCCGCCAGAATCGGATTGGGCGCGCGCGGATTCTCCTGCAGAAGGCGGATATAGGCGGCGCGCGCCTTGTGCCAGCGCCGCGCGCGGGCAAAGGTATCGGCCGCGCGGGCAAGCCAGGCGCGGTAGCGCGCCATGTCGCCCTTGCCCTTGTAGGCGGCGGCGATGCCGAGTTCGGCCTCTCCCTTGATATGTTCGGCGCGCAGGGCCCGCTGAAAGGCGGCTATGGCCGTGGTCCACTGGCCGGCTTCCAGACAGCGCAGGGCCGCGTTGAAATAGTCCTCCGGCTGGCGCGCGGGCTTGAGCAGCATGGCGTACGAGGCCAGAGCCTCGTTGAAGGCGCTGGCGTCGGCGTCGGCGGCGGCCTTTTCCAGACGCCGCTCATGGGGAGCGTAGGCGGTCAGGGCGTCCAGCTGGCGGCGAAGCGCCTCCACGGAATAGGGGCGCGACAAGAGGGCGCTCGCCCCGCAGCCGAGCGCGGCCATCTGCTGGGCCTCGTCGTCATTGGCCAGCAGCAGGAGCACCGGCTGCGACACCAGACGGGGATGCAGGCGCAGCATGGCGCAGAACTGCTCGCCGTCCATGTCTTCCAGCTCCTGATGGCAGACGATGACGTCGGGAGTTTCCGGCCGGGAACCGGACGCCAGCCCGTCCAGCAGGCGCGCGGCCTCCACCCCGGAAGTCAGACTCCACCGGGTCGCGGCGCCGGCTTCCCGCAGCGTGCGCTTGTCCACCGAGGCAAGGCTCTCGCTGCGGCTCAGCAGCATGACGGAAATGGGACGGTGCGCGGGCACGCGGGCCTCACATCTTGTGATTGGTTTCCGGCTCCAGCGAGCGCAGGAGGTTTTCATAGACGGCGCTGTCGCCGCCGTTTTCCCCGTCGAGGGAGTTGCCCCGCGACAGCTCCCCGGAGAGGCGGTCGGCTTCTCTCCGGGCGTCGGCCTCGCGCAGCATGTCCATGGCCGCGTCGGCGCGCAGGCGCTGCTGCCGGCGTTCGTCCTGCGCCAGCTGCAGCACGCGCTCATGCACGCGGATACGCACCCCGGCGCGCAGGGCGAGCGCGATGCCGTCCGAAGGCCGGCAGTCCACGCGGGCCAGCCCCTCCCGGCGCCGCAGCAGCAGGGCGGCATGATAGACGCCATCCCTGAGATCCACGATTTCCACGCCGACAACCTTGCCCTGAAGCGCCTGCACGGTCATGAGAAGCAGATCGTGCGTGAGAGGACGGGGCAGGCGTTCGCCGTTGAGCACGAAGGTCAGCGACATGGCCTCCATGGGGCCGACCAGCAGCGGCAGGAACGCGCCGCCGTCCGCCTCGCGCAGAATAACGAGCGGAGACTTGGTGTCCGGATCCAGCGTCAGGCCGTCTACCTGCATTTCTACCATATTGCGCCCGCCTGTTGCCCCATGAGGCTGTGTTTCTTTGCTTCGGTAATGCGTACCCGCGTCATGCGCCCGATCAGGGAGGCGCCGTCGTCCGCCGCCGGCAGCCGCACATGCACCGGCGCGCCGTAGGGGTCGCGCCCCTGCATGCTCTTCAGGCCGTCGTTTTCGGCGTCGCGGCGGCTTTCGCCCTCAATGAGCACGTCGGTTTCCGTCCCCACGCGCGCGTCGAGCCAGGCCTGTCCGAGTTCTTCCTGCAGGGCCTGAAGGCGCAGCAGGCGATCCTGCTGCACGTCGGGCGCGATCTTGTCGAGAAAGCGCGAGGCCCGCGTGCCGGGACGATCCGAATAGCAGAAGGAAAAGCTGGACATGAAACCGCAGCGGCGCATGAGCGCCAGCGTCTGCTGAAAGTCCTCCTCGCTCTCGCCGGGAAAGCCCACGATGAGATCGGTGGATAGCGCCAGATCCGGTCGGGCGGCGCGCAGGGCGTCGGCAAGCTCCACAAAGCGCGCGGCGTCGTACTTGCGCCCCATGCGCGCCAGCACGGCGTCGGAACCGGCCTGCAACGGCAGATGCAGGCGCGGGCAAAGATTGGGCAGCTCGCCGAACAGGGCGACGTCTTCCGGCCCCATGTCCTTGGGGTGCGGCGTCACGTAGCGCAGGCGGGCCAGACCGGGCAGGGCCGCCGTCTGCCGCAGCAGCTCCGCGAAGCTGACGCCGTCGCCGTGCGCGTCGCGGCCGAAGGCGTTGACGTTCTGGCCCAGCAGGCAGATTTCCCGGGTGCCGTCCTCCAGCGCCCGGCGGCAGTCGTCCAGAATCGCCGGCGTAAGGCGCGACTTCTGGCGCCCGCGCGTATAGGGAACGATGCAGTAGGCGCAGAAGTTGTCGCAGCCCTGCATGATGTTGACGTAGGCCACGGCCCCGGCCGGACCGCGCGCGCCCTCCTCCCGCTCGACATAGCCGGAGGTGAAGTCCAGCAGCGACAGCCTGCTCCCCGGCTCTTCCAGCAGGCGCTCGATGGCCTGCGGCGCGCCGGCGATGCCGTCGCTGCCCGCCACCAGTCGCACCTGGGGCTGGCGAAAAAGTTCCTCGCCCATCTGCTGGGCCACGCAGCCCGTCACGACCACCAGCACGTCGGGACTGGCGTTCGTCTCCTGCCGGATGCGCCCGAGCGCGCTCATGACCTTCTGCTCCGGCTTTTCCCGCACGGAGCAGGTGTTCACGACGACGACCTCCGCCTCCCGCAGCGGCGCCTCGGAAAAGCCCCGGCGCCGCAGCGCGCTTCCCAGCCAGCGGGAGTCGTGGACGTTCATCTGGCAGCCGAAGGTGATGATATGGTAGCTACGTTCCCGCATGCGCTTATTGCTCGCGTCCAGAATGCCCGGAGAACAGCGGCGCCTCGCCGTCCTCCATTTCCAGGGCGGCCACGCGCTCCTCAAGCCATTCCAGCACGGCGCGGGCCGTTTCGTAGTTCAGCAGGACGCGGGAATGTATCTGCCGGATGATATCGCGCTGTTCAAAGCCTTCAGGCAGATTTTCCGGCCCGAGAGAACCGTCGGGAGCGACAACGCATTCCGTGCTCTGGGGCAGGGCGTCGCTTTCATGATAGAAATTGAGTTCGATTTCGCCCTGGGGATTGATGCCGCCCCAGACGCCGTGCGCCGTCTGCAGGCGGGCGTCCTTGTCCATGAAATAGCGATAGCGAATCCTGTTGGGATGACGGAGTGGGCTCATGTGGGCTCCTGTAACGAATTTTCCCGCGCGCCGGGGCGCGCGGGCGTGCAATGGTAAAAAAGACGGGGCGTGAAGTAAAGCGCCTTGCGCGCGCCCTTGACGCGGCCCCGGCCGTGACTACAATACCCCGCACAGAATCCGGCGTTCAGAACGCCGAGCAAGAAGGAGACGAGCGTGAGCGAAACCCGCATTGTCGAACACGAGGTTGCACCCTATTTTGATATGGAAGGCTTCATGGTCATGTGCCAGGAAAGCCGTCTTGGCGGCGCGACGCTGGAGCGCCTCATAAAGCTGTGGGGCGAATGGCTGCCCCTGCTCAAGACGCGGGAAATCGCCGCGGGAGCAATTTCCTATCTTGTCGTCTGGCTCCCCGAAGCCGTGGAACGGCAGGTCGACGCCGCCTGGGAAAAATCCCCGTCCGACGGCTGGCAGGACAACAACCTCGCCCAGTTCCTCTGCATGGCGGCCGTGCGCGAGCTGCTGCCGCAGGTGGAGGACGCGGGCTGCGCCCCCGCGCCCCGGCCGACCGAGGCCCTCAAGGCCGCGCTGGACGAGCTGGGCCTGCGCTACAAGGAAGGCGCGGCCACGCTCGACCGCCGCTTTGCCGTGGTGACGCATTTCCCCTTCAAGGGCGGCTGCGAGATCTGTCATCTCCAGAACCAGTGCCCCAAGGGGCAGGGGCAGAACCAGGCCGCGAGCGTGCTGCTGCCCGGCTACGAACGCGACGCCGGAGAATAGGTTCCCAGCGCATTTTCAGTTTGAAACGCGGCGCGTTTCAAACCGTACGGCCTGTCGTTTTTCGGAAAAAGCGCTGTTTTTCCGCTCGCTTCTGGCCGGACGGCCCCGGAAAGGAAGAAAACGCCTTGCGAATGCCGCAAGGCGTTTTTTTCAGGAAAGGAAGAGCGCGGCGAGCGTTCCCTTTTGCGGGCATGCGTGCTATCTTCCCTCCATGACCAGCGTCCGCCAGCGCCCTTCCGGCGTGCGAACGGACAGTTCCACGGTGCGTGCGTTGCGCGTCACATTCTCCACCAGACAGGTCTGCACCGTGTCTGTGACATAGTCCCGAACGTCAACGGCGTCCCCTCTGGAGGGCAGCGCGTCGGGCAGGACTTCCACAAGGTCCGTCGTGGCGGCGTCGAATCCGTCCCATGCGTACAGGATGGCGGGAATTCCCAGACATGCGGCCACGGCCGAGCAGGCAAGCAGGTATCTCATGGCGACTTCTGTAAATCCATTCCCTTCTCTTGGCAACACCGTCTCCGCCTCCCCGCTCCACGACGCGCACGGCCGCAGCGTGCGCTATCTCCGCCTGTCGGTGACGGATCGCTGCAATCTGCACTGCCTTTACTGCCGCAGCGTGGAACAGCGCGACTTCATTCCGCACGATCATATCCTGCGCTATGAGGAAATGGCGCGCGTGGTGCGCATCGTGCGCGCCATGGGCGTCCGCAAGGTGCGTCTCACCGGCGGCGAGCCCTTTGCCCGCAAGGGCTGCGACGACTTTCTGGCCATGCTGCACCGCCGCCACGACGATCTCGATCTGCGCCTGACGACCAACGCGACCCTGCTGGAACCCCACATCCCCCTCCTGCGCCGCGTGGGCGTGAGCGTGGTCAATATTTCCCTGGACAGCTTTGATCGCGCCACCTTCGCCAGGGTGACGGGGCATGATCTGCTGCCCGCCGTGCTGGCCGCCGTGGACGGCCTGCTCGTCGCCGGCCTGCGGGTAAAAATCAACGCCGTTGCCCTGCGCGGCGTCAACGACGGCCAGCTGGACGATTTCGTCCATGCGGCCATGACGCTCCCGGTGGACGTCCGCTTCATCGAATTCATGCCCATGGGCAGCGGCACGCGCTGGGACGAACGGCACTTCTGGTCCGCCGACGACATCCGCGCCGAGGCCGGGCGCCTCGCGCGCCTGATCCCCGACGACGACGGCAAGGACACCAGCGGCCCGGCCCGCATGTTCCGTCTTGCGGGCGGCAAGGGCCGTCTTGGCTTCATCTCTCCCCTGAGCAATCATTTCTGCGCCACCTGCAACCGGCTGCGCCTGACCAGCGACGGCAACGTGCGAACCTGCCTCTTTGCCGACAAGGAATACGCCCTGCGGGGCATGCTGCGGACGCCCGGTCTTGACGACGCTTTCATAGCGCGTACCATTAGCGAAGCCTGCCGCCTCAAGCCGGTGGGCGCGGAATTGCTTGCCGCCCGTCAGGGGGCTGCCGTTGCCTCCAAGCACATGGTGGGTATCGGCGGCTAACATTTTTCTGGAGCTGTCATGCCGGGCCCCTCGCCTGTCCGCTCTTTTTTCCGAAAGCAACGGAAACTGGGCGTCTATTGGTATTGCATTCTGCTGGCCTTTCCCATCATCCTTCTCATTGCCGCGGCATTCGGCCTGCTCGTCAACGGCCTTCACAGAATGGATACCGCCGCGCTGCTCATCAGCGAAAAATATCTGCCCGACTATCAGGCGCGCCACCCCCTGCAAAGACGCGTGGAGGCCCTGCGGCGGGCGGTTCTCAGCGTGCGTCTTTCCGACAACATGGATCTGTGCCGCAGGGCGCTGGCCGACGCCCGCCTGCAACTGGACAAGACCTTTGTCGACAGGACGCTGTCGTCCGCGGATACCGACGAGCTGCGCCGCTTTCTGGACGATCTCGAAAGCGCGAAGCTGACCGCGAGCAGGGAAAAGGCCGATTTCATCTGCATATCCTCAAGGCTCGCGCGCCGGACGAACCGCCTGTCCGCCGTGTCCGGCCGGATGTTCGCCGCCCCGGAAATTCCGGCCGCCAGCCCCTACAGCGAACTGGATCTCGGTTCGGCCGAGGCGCGCTTTCGCGAATCGCTCCGCGGCTTTCAAGAGCCCCTTGAGCTGTGCAAAACCAGCCCCGCCCTGAAGGGGACGCATCTCTGCCGGGAAGTCGCCGCCGGCCTGAATCTCCTTGAAGAGGCCTGGCAGCGGCAGCATCAGGCGCAAATCGTCGTCTACAACCTGAGCTCCGCCATAGATTTCCGCCTGCGCGACTGGTTTTCCCGCTTTGAAGCAGCCAACAATCAGGCCATTCGCGACGCCGTCGAAACGATGGACGTGGAACACTGTCACCTTGAACTGGTCGTCATCATTTCCATCGTGGTGATTTCGATTGCCGGCATTCTCTGCTTCCTGATCTTCCTGCACAAGGTGATACGCCCCATTTCTCTCGCCTCGCAGCAGCTGCGGCGGCTCGAAGCGAGCGGCGACTGCGAAACGCCGCCCCCAAGCCGCATACGCGAGCTTGACGATCTGGTCGGCATGCTGCCGCGCCTGAGGGAGCTTATCGCGGGAATGAAGGCCCATTCCCTCAATCTGGCCGAAGAGTGCAGCGAATTCCGTCAGATGAGCTTCATGGACGAGCTGAGCGGCGTCCCCAACCGCCGCAGCCTCGACGCGGCCCTTGCCGCAATGGAACCGCGCTGCGCCCTCGGCGTACTCCTGCTGGACGTGGACAACTTCAAGGCCTACAACGATACCTTCGGGCATCAGATGGGCGACGAGGCGCTGCGGATGGTCGCTCAGGCCGGCGCGGCAGCCCTGGGCGACAAGGGGGCCTTCTACCGCTACGGCGGAGAAGAATTTTGCGCGCTCATCTCCGGCGAGCAGGCGCGCGACGCGGCGCGGCTGGCGGAAGAAATCCGCCTCGGCGTGCGCGCCCTGCAAATCCCCCATCCGGGCAACCCCCCGGGAGTGCTGACGGTGAGCATCGGCGTGGCCGTGCGCGACGAAGGAGACTACTGCTCCAACGAGACGCTGCTGCGGCAGGCCGACACCCACCTTTACCGGGCCAAGACCGACGGCCGGGACTGCGTGCGCGCGCGTATCCCCCTGGGCTAGGTTCAGGACTCATTGCGTTTCTTCCCCCTCACACTCCCCCCTCTTCCCCAAAACCCGCGCCTGACATACAGGCAAAGATGGACATTTTTTTAATATAAAGGGGACGCCTTTCAAGGGCCCTGCGCAGCCTGCACTTTCTATTTGAACGCCCCCGCCCTTTCGAAACAAAACGGCTCCGGGACTGCCTTTCGCAGTCGCCGGAGCCGTTGCCATTTCAGAAATGGCGCAAGACGCGCGGTCTACTTTCTTCTGTCGTCATCCCGCCGGGATGAAGGACGCGGCCCTCAGCAGCCGCCCCTGCCCAGCCGGGCAAACAGGAACAGCGCGCCGACGGCGATGACGGTAATGGCCAGCGTGTTCAGTACGTCAAGAGTCATGCTACCTCCTGCGGAATGCTGCACGGCGCGTCGCGCCTCCCCGCGCGCGGCGGGAAACGCGACTGGCCGCCCGATCACTCCTTCGGCCGATTGTCCACGATACGCCTGGCCTTGCCTTCCGAACGCTCGATGGAATGCGGTTCCATGAGACGCACCTTTACGGTGACGCCCAGGTATTCCTTGATGTTCTTCTGCAGCGTCCGCTCCAGCGTCTGCAGCTTGCCGATCTCGTCGGCAAACAGGTGCTCGCCCATTTCCACGCGGACTTCAAGCGTATCCAGATTGTTTACCCGATCCACCACAAGCTGATAGTTGGGCGAAAGCACGCGCTGCTCCACAAGCAGCCCCTCGATCTGCTGCGGGAAGACGTTCACGCCGCGAATGATCAGCATGTCGTCCGTGCGTCCCCGCAGACGGGTGATGCGGACATGGGTGCGCCCGCAGCTGCACGGCGTATAGTCCAGGCTGGTCAGGTCGCGCGTGCGGTAGCGGACCATGGGAATGCCTTCCTTCGTCAGGGTCGTCAGCACCAGTTCCCCGACCTCGCCGGGCGGCAGCTGCTCGCCGGTGACGGGATCGATGATTTCCGGCAGGAAGAAGTCTTCCCAGAGGTGCATGCCGCTCTTGGCTTCCACGCATTCCATGGCCACGCCCGGCCCCATGATTTCCGACAGACCGTAAATATTCAGGGCGTTAATGCCCATTTTCTGCTCGATGTCGCGGCGCATTTCCTCGGACCAGGGCTCCGCGCCGAACACGCCGGTCCGCAGGGGCAGGTCCTTGAAGTCGATGCCGATCTCCTGCCCGGCCTCCCACAGATGCAGGGCGTAGGAAGGCGTGCAGCACAGGGCCGTCGCGCCGAAATCGCGCAGCAGCATGGCCTGACGCCGCGTCGCGCCGCCGGAAGCGGGCACGACCGTGGCCCCCAGCCGCTCGGCGCCGCCGTGCGCGCCCAGCCCCCCCGTGAACAGGCCGTAGCCGTAGGCCACGTGCACCGTGTCCAGATGGCTCACGCCCGCCGCCGCAAGGCTGCGCGCCGCGGCCTCGGCCCAGTTTTCCAGGTCTCTCGCCGTATAGCCCACCACCACGGCCTTGCCCGTGGTGCCGCTCGACGCATGCAGGCGGACGATGTTCTCGCGCGGCACGGCAAACAGACCGAAAGGATAATAATCGCGCAGATCCTGCTTTTCCGTAAAAGGCAGATTCCTGAGGTCGGCGAGCGTCTTTATGTCCGCGGGCGTAATGCCGGATTCCTTGAACCGCTTCTGGTAAAAGGGAACATTGGCATAGACGCGAGCGCACATGTCGCGCAGACGACGCAACTGCAACGCCTCGATCTCCTCACGAGGCAGCGTTTCCTTGCGGATATCGAAAATCACGGTTGTACTCCTTGGCTGTCATGCACCATGCCTTGCGTTTCTCGCGTCTACTGGCATGCCCCAAATAGCCCTGCCGGTCAAGGGGGAGAAACGCCGCGACACGCCGCCCTTTTCCCTCTCCCGCCCATTGCCCTCGCCGCCGCTTTCCTGTAGATCGAGGGCATGCAAACCCTTACTGAAAAACCCAAGCAATTTTCCACGATGCCGACGGGCGAAAAGCTCGCCGGCATCCGCGACTGGCTGGAAGAACACAAGGCCCTCGAAGTGACCGTCCTCGATCTCGCGGGAACGGGCGCCTTTGCCGAAGGCATGATCGTGGCGACGGCCACCTCCGTCCGCCATGCCCAGAGCCTCGCCGACGGCATCGGCGCGTACTGCCGCGAACGAAACCTCGAATACCTCCGCATGGAAGGGTACGCCGCGGGCCAGTGGATTCTTGTGGACTGCAACGATGTCGTCGTCAACATCTTCCAGTCCGCGACCCGGGAACTCTACAAACTCGAAAATCTCTGGGGCGCGGTCGCGTCCGCGCGCACGGCTCCCCGGGAAGGATAACGCCCCCATGAACGCCCTCACGCCGACCCTGCTGCTCATTCTTGATGGCTGGGGCATCGCGCCCGCCGGCCCGTACAACGCGCCTTCCGCGGCCCGCACGCCCAGTCTGGACGCGCTGTTCGCCTCCTGCCCCCACGCGCGCCTGAACGCGTCGGGCCGCGCCGTCGGCCTGCCCGACGGCTACATGGGCAATTCCGAGGTCGGACACCTCAACATCGGGGCCGGGCGCGTCGTCTATCAGGACATGACCCGCATCGACATGGCCGTGGAAGACGGATCGCTGAGCGCGAACCCCGTCTTTGTCGGCCTGCTGGACGCCGCGCGCGCCTCCGGCGGCAGGCTGCACCTGGCGGGCCTGCTCTCCGACGGCGGCGTGCACAGCCACATCCGCCACCTCGAGGCGCTCTGCGCCGCGGCGGCCCGGGCCGGCGTTCCCGTGCGCGTTCACTGCTTCATGGACGGCCGCGATACCGCTCCCGAAAGCGGCGCCGGCTATGCGGCGGAGTTGCAGCGGGCGCTCGCGGCCCTTCCCGACGCCGCCGCGGTCACCCTCGCGGGGCGCTACTACGCCATGGACCGCGACAAACGCTGGGATCGCGTCGCCGAGGCCTGGAACATGCTCGTTCACGGCAAGGGCGTCCGCGCCGACGACGCGGTCGAAGCCCTCAAGGCCTCCTACGCCGCCGGCGTGACGGACGAATTTGTCCGCCCGACCGTCCTTTCCGACACGGCCGCGCTGGCCGACGGCGACGTCCTGTTCTTCTTCAATTTCCGCGCCGATCGCATGCGGGAGCTGGCGCGCGCCTTCTGCGACGACGCCTTTGACGGCTTCGAGCGCGGCCGCCGCCCGGCCCTCGCCGCGCTGGCGTCCATGACGGTGTACGACGAGGAGCTGCCCCTGCCGGCGGCCTTTCCCAAGCAGTCCGTCCGCAACGGTCTGGGCGAATATCTTTCCGGGCTGGGATATCGCCAGCTGCGCCTTGCCGAAACGGAAAAGTACGCTCACGTCACCTATTTCTTCAACGGCGGCGTGGAAGCGCCCTTCCCCGGCGAGGATCGCCTGCTCATCCCCTCGCGCCGCGACGTGCCGACCTACGACCTGGCCCCGGCCATGAGCGCGGAACAAATCGCCGACGCCTTTCTCGCCGACTGGAACGAGGGCAAGCACGATCTGATCGTCTGCAATCTGGCCAACGGCGACATGGTGGGACATACCGGCGTGCTTGACGCCGCCATAAGCGCCTGCGAAACCGTCGACCGGTGCGTCGGCCGCATGGCCGAGGCCGTCCGGGCCCGCGGGGGCCGCATGCTGCTCATCGCCGATCACGGCAATTGCGAGGTCATGCGCGGCCCCGACGGCGCGCCCTTCACCGCGCACACGACCAACCCCGTGCCCTGCCTTCTGCTTGAAGGCGACGGCGCCGCGCGCCGCCTGCGCGACGGCAAGCTGGCCGACGTGGCCCCGACCCTGCTGGATCTGTGGAACCTGCCCCGGCCCGACGCCATGAGCGGGAACAGCCTGCTGCAAGCCTAGGGCCGACGCCGTTCCCCTCCGCCGTCTTTTTCGTCAAAAGCAACCCGCGCCGCCGGGACGGCCCGGCCGGCGCCCGGCGGCGCGGGTTCTTCGACCGCGTCCTTTCCCGGCGCGCGCAAGGCCGCCGCGACCGCCGTCTCCGACCTTTCCGTCAAGGAATCTTCGCATGAAAACATCGCAAAAGCCCCAGACGCCCGTGCATCCTGAAGGGATGGAAATTCTCTTTTTCTATCCCTGCCCCAACTGCGGGCGTCATGTGCCGCAGGTCAACCCCGTCAGCCCGCAGCTTGTCAACTGCGACGCCTGCGGCCAGCCCTTCCCCATTGTGCCCGTCGACGAGCGCAGCCTGCATTACGTTCGCATCATGCTGGCCAACGGTCGCGCGGCCGTGGACCCCGACTTTCTCTAGGGCGTCTTGCCCTTGTCGCCCGGACGGGCCTCAGCCCCCGGGCAAGGACCGGCCGCGACGGCCATGCCGTCGCGACGGCGCCGGAAACCCGGCTTTTCGACGAAACGCTCCCCCCGGAATTTCCGGGACGATTCCCGACACGGACCGCGATCCACAGAAAGGCAGGAGGTTTCCGGCATGCCCCTCTCCGACAGCGAAACCCTGTCCCGGCGCACCAACCCCGTCGCGGGACGCGGCATGATTTCCACGCCGCACCATCTGGCCAGCCAGAGCGGTCTGGCCGTTCTCCGCAAGGGCGGAACGGCCGTGGACGCCGCCGTTGCCGCCGCCGCCGTGCTGGCCGTCGTCTATCCGCAAATGTGCGGGCTCGGCGGCGACGCCTTCTGGCTGATTCATGACCCGCGCAGCGGCGAAAGCCGGGCGCTCAACGCCAGCGGACGGGCCGCGGGCGCCGCCTGCCGCGCGACCTTCGAGAAGCTGGGACGAATACCCGAACGCGGCTGGCTGGCGGCCGTCACCGTTCCGGGCATGGTTTCCGGCTGGGGCGAGGCGCACGCCTGGAGCCGCGAACATCTTGGATCGCCGCTTTCATGGGCGGAACTGCTGGAGGACGCCGTCTTCTACGCGGAAGAGGGCGCGCCCGTCTCCTCCTCTCTGGCGCGCTGGCTGCGGGAAGATACGCGCACGGACGCCGGCGAGGCCCGCAATCTCCAGCGTTTTTCCGGCTTTCGCCGCGTCTTCTGCACGCCGGACGGCGGCGTCCCCGCGCTTGGGGAGCCGCTGCGCCAGCCGGAGCTGGCGGGCGTCCTGCGCCTGCTGGCCCGGGAGGGCTGGCGCGCGTTTTACGAAGGCGAGATCGCCGCGCGCATCGCGGCCGACATGCGCGCCAACGGCGGCCTGCTGACGGAGCGGGACTTTGCCGCGCACCGCGCCGACTGGCAGACGCCCCTGCGCTCGCGCTATCGCGGCCTTGAGGCCCTGAACTGCCCGCCCAATTCCCAGGGCATGGCCTCGCTGGAGCTGCTCGCCATTCTTGACCAGTACGACGTCCGATCGCTGGGCGAAGGCACGGCGGACTATTACCACCTGATCATCGAGGCCACCAAGCTGGCCTTTGCCGACCGGGACCGCTACCTTGGCGATCCCGATTTCACGGAAATCCCGCTGCGCGAACTGCTCTCGCCGCGACACGCCGCCGCGCAGGCCGCGCGCATCGACATGCGCCGCGCCGCGCCCGCCGCGATCCCGCTGGACCCGAACGGCGACACCATCTGGCTCGGCGTCGTCGACGCGCGGGGAACGGCCGTCTCCATGATCCAGAGCGTCTATCACGACTTCGGCTCCGGCATCGTCGCCGGCAATACCGGCGTTCTGCTGCAAAACCGCGGGTGCTTCTTTTCCCTTGATCCCGCCAGTCCCAACTGTCTGGAACCGGGAAAACGCCCCTTCCATACGCTCAATCCGCCCATGCTTCTCGACAACGGCGAGCCCCGCCTCGTTTACGGAACCATGGGCGGCGAGGGCCAGCCCCAGACCCAGGCCGCCCTGGCGACGCGTATTGTCGATTTCGGCATGACGCCGCAGGAAGCCGTCTGCGCGCCCCGCTGGCTCCACGGCCGCTCCTGGGGCGAAGCCGTCAACAACGTCCGCCTGGAAGCGCGCATGGACGCCTCCGTCGTCGCGGAACTCCGCCGCCGCGGACACGACGTCGCCGTCGTCGCCGCCTTCGACGACGTCATGGGGCATGCGGGCGCCATCTGGCGGAGCCCCGAAACGTCTCTTCTCTGGGGCGCCGCCGATCCCCGGGGAGACGGTATCGCCGCCGGCTGGTAACCCGTCGAGGCGCTCCGCGCGGGATCAAGCCGCGCGGAAACGACGTTTTTCCTCCTCTCAGACCGACAGGCCATCACCTTATGAAAGCGCAGCATTTCATCCTTGGCAACGACAAAGTGACGCTCTGGCGCAATCACGTCGCCGAACTCAAGGATCAGATCTCGGAAATCTTGCGTCTCATGACCTCGGGCGGCGAAGGCTCCGACGAGGAGGAGCAGAAAAAGAACAGCGGCGTCAATCTCTGGCGCTCGCGCCGCCACGACGTCTTTCGCGCAGCCCGGGAACAAAAGCTCCCCGTCTATCTGTCCTGCCGCACGCTGAACGCCGCGTCGGGCGCCGAGAAGGAATGCCGCCTGACCGCGCGAGTGCTGCAGGAGACGCCCCTGACCCTCTCCCTGCTGGACGCGCCGCCGACGCTGGACACGATTGCCGACTACTGCTCCTATACCTTCACCGTCAAGGACGAGGACACGCGCCTGGAAGTCTCCGGCACGGCGGCTGTCCGGGAGGTGCAGCGGCGCGTCGACGAGGCGCGTCTTGTCGTCTCCCTGACGCGCCGCCCCGTCGTCCGTCCCGTCATCGATCCTCCGGCGCTGCTTGACTGCACCTGCCCCTCCTCGACGCGTCTTGTGCTGGCTCCCACCCTGCCCCGCACCCTGCAGGCCCTGAAGGCCCTGCTGCGGCAGTCCGAGGAAAAGGAAGAAGACGCGCCGCGCCTGCATACCATATCCCCCACCGGCGCGACCTTCCGGCTTTCGCCCGAAATCGCCGCGCAATGGCTCCGCACCTTCGAGCGCTTTCTCGTCATCTTCATTCCGCACTTCGGCATCCATCAGGATATCTTCATCTTTCAGGCCCAGAAGACGGCGCTGCAACGACAGGAGGACGGCGGCTCCCTCATCCTGCTGAAATTTGAGCGCAGCCTGCGCCTGGACGACAACAACCGCCTGCAATGGATTCCGCTCGACCGCAAGGGTTCCAAGCGCATCTACCGCCTGGCGCGGGAAATGGCGGGGAGCCTTCCCTCGCAGACCGACAAGAAATAAAAGGCCGCGCCCGCCCCGAGGGCGCGGGACAAAGACGGGGACCCATTCCGGAACGGAAAACCTTCATCCCCGGCAAAAGGACAAAAAAAAGGACGCCGTCCCCGAAAGGGGGCGGCGTCCCTGTCTCAGACGGTCGGAAACCGCGCCGGACTAGAAGCTGTAGGCGAACACGAGCGAAGCCTTCCAGGCGTCCTGCTTGGAGAAGGAATCGTTCATGTAGGAGCGCTCCCACGTATCCTTGTCGACCATGTTCACGACATAGCCGAGATCCAGATTCGCCTCGAGGTTTTCATAGATCTGCCAGGAGGTGATCAGGTTGAATTCCAGCAGGCCGTCGTTGGTGGTCAGATAGGGGCCTTCCACGGAGTTGCCGGTCAGGGAGCTCTGGTTCCAGGCCACGGCGCTGCTCATGTATTTCACCATGGAGGGGCTGTTGGTACCGCCGCGGTAGGCGGCGATGAAGGTGTGCTTCAGGTTGTCCACGAAGCTCATGTCGGCGATGCGCAGACCCACGCCCCAGCTGCCGTCGAAGTTGTCGGCCTTTTCATAGAGAGCCGAGTTGGCTGACCAGTCGATGCCGGCGCCGCCCATCATGCTGGTGAAGGACGGGAAGGGAGACAGGGAAGGCATGCGCTCGGAACCGTTCTTGACGTTGCCGTCGTCGCCGCTGCCGTACCAGCCGAAGACGCCGGGCGTGCCCCAGTCCATCTTGTATTCGACCAGAGCCTTGGCCACCCAGCCTTCGCGCTCGGTGGAGGCGCGGACGATTTCCATGCCGCGCTTGTAGACGTTGTAGCGGCCCATCTTTTCGGCGTAGCCGTAGTTGAGGTCCACTTCCACGTTCAGCGGATCAAACATGGTCACCTTGATGGGCAGGCCGGCCCAGAAGAGGGAGCCGTAGGCCTTGGAGGTGCTGGGGGCCAGGCCGTCGACAGTGTTCATGCCCACGAAGCGGCTGGTCAGGGTATCCACCACGGAACCGTCCTTGGTCAGGAGCGGATTGTAGGTGTTGGTGGTGGCGTCCCAGCCGGTATTGAGGGAGTTCTTGCCCACCATGCCGTACATGATCCAGGGGGTGACGGAAATGCCGTCGAAATTCAGGGGCAGGGTCAGGGCGAAGACGTCGATATTGTCGAGGTAGTTGGAATTGCGGCCGAATTCGTTGCCGGTGTAGTTGTCGTTCACCGGGCGGGACCACAGGGCGGTCAGGCTCACGTTGTCGTTGAACTGATAGCTGGCGGTGATGCCGGCCGCGTCGGTATCGGCCACGGCGCTGCCGCCGGCAGCGCTGGGCAGGGCCAGGCCCTGGATACCCATGCGGAACTGCAGGTCGGTATTGGGAGCGACCCAGTCGAGGTAGGCGCGCTTCACTTCCACGACCGTGCCGTCGGCGCCCATGGCGCCGCCGCTGCTGCTGTTGCCCCAGGTCTGATCGCCGATTTCAAAGTACACGGTGCCGGACAGGGCCTCGGAGGCCACGGCGTCCAGCTGCAGGCGAACGCGCTGGGAAGCGGAGAAGGTGTCATTGCTATCGGCATGGCGGCCGTTGTGCTTGTCGACGAAGTTGGCTTCGCCGGCGGACATGCCGAGAATCCACTGGCCGGAGGCCTTGAAATCGATGGCGGAAGCGCCGGTCGCCGCGCCGAACACCATGGCGGCAGCCAGGGCGAGCGTCATGATACGTTTCATGGGAAAAATCCTTCCGTGGGAGTTTATAAAAACGCCGACCGTCAAGGCGGCAAACATCCGAAGTCCCCTCACTGCGGATGGGCCGTAGAATACAGCAGCCATAGTCTGTTGTAAAGTTTTTTGAACTAAAATTGTCATAAATTTGTCGCTGCGCGAAATATTTTTCCCTTGCGCTTCCCCTCTTTGTGGGGTAAAGCTTAGAAAGAGACGACTTTCCGAAGGGAGCAAAAGCTGACGATTTCTTATCCAACAGCGCGACATATCTAGCTTTTTCAAACGACAAAGCCGCATCGTCCGTGCAAGCGGACTGTGGCCTTTTGTCGTTTTTGCGCGTGTTTTTCCGCCGCGCGTCCCGGCTCGAAGTCGACAAGATATTTCCGCGCGGCGGGCAGGCCCGCCGCGCAAGAAAACGCGTTCCGCAGGGAACGCGCATATGGTCGAAGAAGACATACGCTTCGGATCGCGGCACGCTTCGTGGAATCCGCCCCAGCCGACGCAGGCGATCCCTGTCACGGCCCCGTGATGCGGCAAGAGGGGTGCTTCGCATCACAGCCACGTATCTGACGGCGCGCAACCCGGGACGCCAGCCCCGCCGCGCGCCAGCCGAAGCGCAACCGCTACCTGTTTGAGGTACTCATGGGCCAGCTCATAAAAAAGTTCGGCAAGATCAAAGTATCGCTCCCCATTCCCCACTTGTTGACCCTGCAGATCGACTCCTACGAAAAGTTCCTGCAGGAAGGCGTCGCCCCCGCCGACCGCAAGCCCGACGTCGGGCTTGAAGGCGTTTTCCGCACCGTTTTCCCCATCAAGGATTTCAACGACACGGCCAGCCTGGAGTTCGTCGGCTACGAAATCGTCGAACCCAAGTACGACCAGGCCGAATGCATCGCCAAGGGCCTGACCTACGAGGCGCCGGTCCGCATCAAGGTGCATCTTGTCGTTTACGATACCGACGAGAACGCCGCCCCCTATACGGTGCGCGAAATCAAGGGTCAGGACATCTATTTCGGCACCCTGCCCCTGATGACCGAAAAGGGCACCTTCATCATCAACGGTACGGAACGCGTCATCGTCAACCAGTTGCAGCGCTCGCCGGGCATCATCTTCGAGCACGACGGCGGCAAGACCCACACCAGCCGCAAGGTGCTCTACTCCTGCCGCGTCATCCCCATGCGCGGCTCGTGGCTCGACTTTGATTTCGACCACAAGGACATTCTTTACGTCCGCATCGACCGCCGCCGCAAGATGCCCGCCACCATCCTGTTCAAGGCCATGGGCATGAGCAAGACGGACATCCTGGACTATTTCTACACCCGCGAATATTACCGCCTCGGCGACGCCGACAGGCTGTTCTGGGAAGTCCGCAAGGATCTGTACCGCAAGGACAACGCCTATTCCGACATTCTCGCCCCCGACGGCACGGTGCTGGTGCGCGCGGGCAAGCCCATCACCAAGCGCGGCTGGCGGCAGATCTGCGAGTCCGGGCTTGAAGCCATCGAGGTGCGTCCCGACACCCTGGACGGCATGTTCCTCGCCGAAGACGTGACCGACGTCAATACCGGCGAGGTTCTGGCCGAGGCTTCCGACGAGCTGACCCCCGGTCTGGTGGAGCGCATGCGCGAGGTGGGCATTCAGCGCGTGGCCGTGCTGCACACCAAGGGCACCGACACGTCTTCTTCCATTCGCGACACCCTGGCGCAGGATCGCATCCCCGACATGGAAAAGGCGCAGGAAGAAATCTACCGCCGTCTGCGGCCCTCCTCGCCGCCGACCGCCGAAATCGCGGCCAGCTTCTTCGACAATCTCTTCCGCAGCACCGATTACTACGATCTGTCGCCGGTGGGCCGCTACAAGCTCAACCAGCGTCTGGCCGTTGACCCGGAAAAGGTCGAGGACGTTCCGCTGACCGAATACGACCGCAAGCTCCTCGACGGCTACGTCAAGGAAGCGCTCGCCCAGCAGCCCGAAGGCCAGAAGGACGAAGCCGCCGCCCGTCGCGAGGCGCTGACGCGCTTCACGGAAAGCCGCACCCTGACCGACTACGACATTCTGTCGGCCATCAAGGTGCTGGTGCAGCTCAAGGACAGCCACGGCCCGGCCGACGATATCGACCACCTCGGCAACCGCCGCGTGCGCCTCGTGGGCGAACTGGTGGAAAACCAGTACCGCATCGGCCTTGTCCGCATGGAACGCGCCATCAAGGAACGCATGAGCCTTCAGGAAATCACCACGCTCATGCCGCACGATCTGATCAATCCCAAGCCGGTCGCCGCCGTGCTGAAGGAATTCTTCGGCACCTCGCAGCTGTCGCAGTTCATGGATCAGACCAACTCGCTTTCCGAAGTGACGCACAAGCGCCGCCTGTCGGCCCTCGGCCCCGGCGGCCTGACCCGCGAGCGCGCCGGCTTTGAAGTGCGCGACGTGCATACCTCGCACTACGGCCGCATCTGCCCCATTGAAACGCCGGAAGGCCCGAACATCGGTCTGATCGTGTCGCTGACCACCTTTGCCAAGGTCAACGACTTCGGCTTCATCGAAACGCCCTACCGCGTCATTCGCGACGGCCGCATGACCGACGAGATCGTCCACCTCGACGCCACCCGCGAAACCGGTCAGGTCGTGGCGCAGGCCAACGCCCGCGTGGACGCCGACGGCAACCTCCTGGACGAATACGTCACCGTGCGCGTGCGCGGCGAAGTGGAAATGCGCCCCCGCGAGGAAGTGACGCTCATGGACATCTCGCCCAGCCAGATGGTGTCCATCTCCGCCGCGCTCATTCCCTTCCTTGAACACGACGACGCCAACCGCGCGCTCATGGGTTCCAACATGCAGCGCCAGGCCGTGCCGCTGCTCCGCAGCGAAAAGCCGCTGGTGGGCACGGGCATGGAAGTGGACGTGGCCCGCGACTCCGGCGCGTGCATCGTCGCGCCCGCGTCGGGCAAGGTGGAATACGTGGACGCCGACCGTCTCGTGGTTTCCTACGACGGCGGCCTCTACCCGCAGCAGGGCGGCGTGCGCGTCTACGATCTGCTCAAGTATCACAAGTCCAACCAGAACTCCTGCTTCGGCCCGAAACCGACGTGCTACCCCGGCCAGATCGTCAAGAAAGGCGATATTCTCGCCGACGGCCCGGGCATCGACGACGGCACGCTGGCCCTCGGCAAGAACCTTGTCGTGGCCTTCATGCCCTGGTGCGGCTACAACTACGAAGACTCCATCCTCATTTCCGAACGCGTCGTGAAGGAAGACACCTTCACCTCCGTCCATATCGAGGAATTCGAGGTCGTCGCCCGCGACACCAAGCTCGGGCCCGAAGAAATCACGCGCGACATTCCCAACGTCAGCGAGGACATGCTCCGCAACCTCGACGAGAGCGGCATCATCCGCATCGGCGCGGCCGTGAAGCCCGACGACATCCTCGTGGGCAAGATCACGCCCAAGGGCGAGACGCAGCTGACGCCGGAAGAAAAGCTCCTGCGGGCCATCTTCGGCGAAAAGGCGCGCGACGTGAAAAACACCTCGCTCAAGGTTCCCCCGGGAGTCGAAGGCACCATCATCGACGTGAAGGTCTTCAACCGCCGTTCCGGCGAAAAGGACGAACGCACGCTCGCCATCGAGGCGCACGACACCGCCGTGCTCGACCAGAAGGAAGCGGATCACATGCGCGCCCTTTCCCGCCGCACGCGCGAGCGCATGGCGCCCGGCATCGTGGGCAAGCAGGTGGCCGCGACCCTGCCCGGCGTCCGCAAGGGCGAAACCCTCATCGAGGCCGACGCCGTCCTTACCGAGGAGATCCTGGCCAACCTGCCCGTGAAGAAGCTGGCCGGCCTCTTCAAGAGCAAGGAAACCAACGACTACGTGGCCGACATGCTGCGCGAGTACGACAAGCAGGTGGAATACATCAAGGCCGTCTACGACTCCAAGCGCGAAAAGGTCACCGAGGGCGACGATCTGCCTCCCGGCGTGATCCGCATGGTCAAGGTCCACATCGCCATCAAGCGCAAGCTCTCCGTGGGCGACAAGATGGCCGGCCGTCACGGTAACAAGGGCGTCGTGTCCTGCATCCTGCCGGAAGAGGACATGCCCTTCTTCGCCGACGGGCGCCCGGTGGATATCGTGCTCAATCCCCTCGGCGTGCCGTCCCGAATGAACATCGGCCAGATCATGGAAACCCACCTCGGCTGGGGCGCCAAGGAACTCGGCCGCCAGCTGGCCGAGCTGGTGGATTCCGGCGTCGCCGTGCAGGTGCTGCGCGACGAGGTGAAGGATATCTTCAATTCCGAAGATATCACGGCCCTCGTGGACGGCATGGACGACGAGGAATTCATCGCCTCCGTCAAGAAGCTGCGGAACGGCATCGTTACGCAGACCCCGGTTTTCGACGGCGCGACCGAAGCGGAAATCTGGGGCTGGATGGACAAGGCCAAGATGGCCAACGACGGCAAGACCGTTCTTTACGACGGCCGCACGGGCGTTCCCTTCAAGAACCGCGTGACCACCGGCGTCATGTACATCCTCAAGCTGCACCACCTGGTCGACGAAAAGATTCACGCGCGTTCCACCGGCCCCTACTCGCTGGTGACGCAGCAGCCCCTCGGCGGCAAGGCCCAGTTCGGCGGCCAGCGCCTCGGGGAAATGGAAGTCTGGGCGCTGGAAGCCTACGGCGCCGCCTACCTGCTGCAGGAATTCCTCACCGTCAAGTCCGACGACGTGACGGGCCGCGTGAAGATGTATGAAAAGATCGTCAAGGGCGACAACTTCCTTGAAGCCGGTCTGCCCGAATCCTTCAACGTTCTCGTCAAGGAACTCATGAGCCTCGGCCTCAACGTGACCCTGCATCAGGAAGAAGGCAAGAAACGGCCCAAGCGCGTCGGCTTCATGCGCGAAGCCCGCGAAGACGAAGATTCGCAGCAGGACTAACGCCGTTCCGGGGGGAGCCCGCCTCCCCCCGGCATCCTGCCGACAACGATTGTAACGAGCTTTCGACAAGCTAAGGTACCTATATGAGCCTGGACGATCTCTTCACCATGCGCGGCACGTCGGCCAACGCGACCAACATCCGCAACCTGAAAGCCATCCAGATTTCCATCGCCTCGCCCGAAGCCATTCGGGAATGGTCGTACGGCGAAGTGAAAAAGCCCGAGACCATCAACTACCGCACGTTCAAGCCCGAGCGCGACGGCCTTTTCTGCGCCAAGATTTTCGGCCCCGTCAAGGACTACGAATGCAACTGCGGCAAGTACAAGCGCATGAAGCATCGCGGCATCGTCTGCGAAAAGTGCGGCGTGGAAGTCATTGCCTCCAAGGTGCGCCGCGAGCGCATGGGGCATATCGAGCTGGCCGCGCCCGTGGCGCACATCTGGTTCCTCAAGACCCTGCCTTCCAAGATCGGCACCCTGCTGGACATGACCATGGCCGATCTGGAAAAGGTGCTCTATTTCGACTCCTACATCGTGCTGAACCCCGGGCAGACCAATCTGCAAAAGCAGCAGGTCATTTCCGAGGATCAGTATCTCCAGATTCTTGATCACTACGGCGACGAGGCGCTGGAAGTGGGCATGGGCGCGGAAGCCGTCCGCAGCCTGCTTGAAGAACTCGACCTCGAAAAGCTCCGCAGCGAACTGCGCGACGAAGGCGAAACCACCAAGAGCCAGACCAAGAAAAAGAAAATCACCAAGCGGCTCAAGATCGTGGAAGCCTTCCTCGAATCCAACAACAAGCCCGAATGGATGATCATGGAGGTCATTCCGGTCATTCCGCCGGAACTGCGCCCCCTCGTGCCCCTTGACGGCGGCCGCTTCGCCACCTCGGACCTCAACGATCTCTATCGCCGCGTCATCAACCGCAACAACCGCCTCAAGCGGCTGATGGAACTCGGCGCGCCCGAGATCATCATCCGCAACGAAAAGCGCATGCTCCAGGAAGCCGTGGACGCGCTTTTCGACAACGGCCGTCGCGGCCGCGCCATCACGGGCACAAACGGCCGCCCGCTCAAGTCCCTGTCCGACATGATCAAGGGCAAGCAGGGCCGGTTCCGCCAGAACCTGCTGGGCAAGCGCGTGGACTACTCCGGCCGTTCGGTTATTACCGTCGGCCCTTACCTCAAGCTGCATCAGTGCGGCCTGCCCAAGAAAATGGCCCTGGAGCTGTTCAAGCCCTTCATTTATTCGGAGCTGGAAAAGCGCGGCCACGCCACCACCATCAAGAGCGCCAAGAAGATGGTGGAACGCGAGGAGCTGGTGGTCTGGGATATTCTCTCGGACGTCGTGCGCGAGTATCCCATCCTGCTCAACCGCGCCCCCACCCTGCACCGTCTGGGCATACAGGCCTTTGAACCGCTGCTGGTGGAAGGCAAGGCCATCCGTCTGCATCCGCTGGTCTGCTCGGCCTACAACGCCGACTTCGACGGCGACCAGATGGCCGTGCATATTCCGCTGTCCGTGGAAGCGCAGATCGAATGCCGCGTTCTCATGATGAGCACGAACAACATCCTGTCGCCGGCCAACGGCGGCCCCGTCATCGTGCCCTCGCAGGATATCGTGCTCGGTCTCTACTACATGACTTCCGAACGCAGCTTTGAAAAGGGTGAAGGCATGTCCTTCTGCGCCCCGTGGGAAGTGGAGGCCGCCTACGACGCCGACGTCGTGACCCTGCACTCCCGCGTCAAGGTCCGCATGCCCGACGGCAAGATCTACGATACCACCCCCGGCCGCGTGCTGGTGGGCGGCATCCTGCCCAAGCAGATGTCCTTCTCCAACGTCAACTGCGTGCTGACCAAGAAGAACATCGGCAGGCTCGTGGGCGCGGCCTACCGCGAATGCGGCATCAAGGCCACGGTCATGCTCTGCGACAAGCTCAAGGACATGGGTTACGAGTTCGCCACCCGCGCCGGCGTCACCATCGGCGTCAAGGACCTCACCATTCCCGCGCGCAAGAAGGAAATTCTTGAAGCCTCCCAGGCCGAGGTCGACGATATCGAACGCCAGTACCGCGACGGTATCATCACCCGCACGGAAAAGTACAACAAGGTCGTCGACGTCTGGACCAAGGCCACGCAGGACGTTTCCACGGAAATGACCAAGGAAATTTCCTTCGACGTGCTTACGGACCCCAAGACCGGGCGCGAAGAGAAGAACCAGAGCTTCAACCCGATCTTCATGATGTCCAACTCGGGCGCCCGAGGCAACCAGGACCAGATGCGTCAGCTGGCGGGCATGCGCGGCCTCATGGCCAAGCCTTCCGGCGAAATCATCGAAACCCCCATTACCTCGTCCTTCCGCGAAGGCCTCTCGGTGTTGCAGTACTTCACTTCCACCCACGGCGCGCGCAAGGGTCTGGCCGACACCGCCCTCAAGACGGCCAACTCCGGTTACCTGACCCGCCGCCTCGTGGACGTGGTGCAGGACGTGATCGTTTCCGAACACGACTGCGGCACGGTGGACGGCATCGAGCTGACGCCGCTCAAGGAAGGCGGCGATATCAAGACGCCTCTCGCCGAACGCGCCGTGGGCCGCGTGCTGCTCTATCCGGTGTACAACCCCGACAACCCGGAAGAAATCCTGCTGCCGGAAAACACCCTGATCAACGAGCCCGAGGCCGAGCTGCTGGAAAAGCACGGCGTTTCGTCCATCATGGTGCGCTCGCCGCTCACCTGCCAGGCCGAACGCGGCATCTGCGCCCTCTGCTACGGGCGCGACCTGGCCCGCGGCCATCTGGTGAACACGGGCGAAACCGTGGGCATCATCGCTGCTCAGTCCATCGGTGAACCCGGCACGCAGCTGACCATGCGTACCTTCCACATCGGCGGCACGGCGTCCAGCACCATTGAAAAGAACAAGTTCGAGGCCCAGAACCCCGGCCGCGTCATTCTCAATCGCGTCAAGGCCGTCACCAACCGCGAAGGAATGCAGCTCGTGCTCGGCAAGAGCGGACAGCTGACCATCGTCGACGCTCAGGGCCGCGAACGCGAAAAGTACATCCTGCCCAACGGCGCGCGCCTGCACGTCAACGACGGGCAGGAAATCGTCAAGGGCACCGTGCTGGCCGAATGGGACCCGTTCAACGAACCCTTTGTCTGCGAAGAGGACGGTTACGTCCGCTTCAACGACATCGTGGACGGCAAGACCGTTCAGGAAAAGGTGGACGACGTGACGCGTCAGGCCTCCCTGACCATCATGGAATACCGCACAACCAACTTCCGCCCGTCCATCTCCATCTGCGACGAGCAGAACGTGGTGAAGCTGCGCCCCGGCACGTCCATTTCGGCGACCTACAGCCTGCCCGTGGGCTCCATCATCATGGTCAAGAACGGCGAGGCCATCCAGGCCGGCGACATCATCGCCCGCAAGCCCCGCGAAACATCCAAGACCAAGGATATCGTGGGCGGTCTTCCCCGCGTGGCCGAGCTCTTTGAAGTGCGCAAGCCCAAGGATATGGCCGTGGTGTCCGAAATCTCCGGCACGGTCGCCTACGCGGGCGAATCCAAGGGCAAGCGCAAACTCATCGTCACGCCGGAAATCGGCGAGCCCAAGGAATACCTCGTGCCCAAGGGCAAGCACATCACCGCCACCGACGGCGATTTCGTGGAAGCGGGCGATCCGCTGACCGAAGGCTACCCCGAACTGCACGACATCCTGCGGACGCGCGGCGAAAAGTACCTCGCCCGCTACCTTGTGGATGAAATTCAGGAAGTCTACCGCTTCCAGGGCGTGGGCATCGACGACAAGCACATCGAAGTCATCGTGCGCCAGATGCTCAAGAAGGTGACCATCCTCGACAGCGGCGGCACCAGCTTCCTTGTGGGCGAGCAGGTGGACAAGGCCGAGTTCAAGCTCGAAAACCAGAAGGTCATGGCCGAAG
>CALUWU010000164.1 GCA_944324555.1 uncultured Desulfovibrio sp. | reverse complement strand
AAGGGGGAGTTTGAGGGGGAGGGGGGAACCCCCTCGCGCCAGCAGGGGGTTCCCCCCTCCCCCTCAATCCGAAAAGCCGGACGCCGCTACGCGCCGGCGCCGGCGGCGGCCTCGTCGGGATAGAGGGCGCGCATGCGGGCGTAAAAATCGCTGAAGCGGCCTTCGATGATGGCCTGTCGCGCCTGCCGGACGACCGAGAGGAAGTAGGTCAGGTTGTGGATGGAGTTGAGACGGAAGGCGAGCAGCTCCTTGCTGACGTAGAGGTGGCGCAGATAGGCGCGACTGAACGTGCGGCAGGTATAGCAGTCGCAGCCGGGATCGAGGGGGCCGTCGTCCTCGGCGTACTCCCGGCGCTTGATATTGATCTTGCCGGCGGAGGTATAGAGGGTTCCGTTGCGGGCGTTGCGGGTGGGGAGAACGCAGTCGAACATGTCGATGCCCGCGGCGATGCCGGTAACGATATCGAGCGGCGTGCCCACGCCCATGAGGTAGCGGGGCTTGTCCGCGGGGAGCTGGGGAGCGGTGCTGTCGATGAAGTCGTAGAGCGTATGCTTGTTTTCGCCGACGGAAAGGCCGCCGATGGCGAAGCCGTCGAAGTCGTGGGCGCAGAGCTGCTCGATGGAGCGGGTTCGCAGGTCCTTGAAGAAACCGCCCTGGGTGATGGCAAAGAGCAGATTCGCGCCGGCGCCGGCGGGATAGGCGGCCCGGGCGCGCAGGGCCCAGCGGGTCGTCATTTCAAGGGAGCGCTCGGTATAGGCGTAGTCCGCGCCGTAGGGGACGCATTCGTCCAGCACCATCATGATGTCGGAATTGAGATTGCGCTGAATGCGGACCACGCTTTCCGGGGTGAAGAGATGCTTTGACCCGTCGATATGAGAGCGGAACTCAACGCCCTCTTCCCGAATCTTGCGGAGGCTGTTCAGGCTGAAGACCTGAAAGCCGCCGCTGTCGGTAAGGATGGCGCCGGGCCAGGAGGCAAAGCCGTGCAGGCCGCCGCGACGGGCGATCAGTTCGTCTCCGGGCCGCAGATAAAGGTGATAGGTATTGCCGAGAATGATCGGCGCGCCAATGGCCGCGAGATCGTCGGGCGCGACGGCCTTTACGGAACCGACCGTGCCCACGGGCATGAAAATGGGCGTCTGAATGTCCCCATGCGCCGTGTGCAGGAGGCCCGCGCGCGCCGCGCCGTCCTGATGCTGCAAGGTGTAGGTTTTCGTCATGGCGCGAGGGTAGCCGGATGCGTCCGCCGCCGCAAGTCCCCGAACCTGTTGTTTCCGCCGTATAAAATTGCTAATCTCCCTTGGTGGGCGGGAAAAAACGCCGTCCGAGGAGAAGAGGGAATGAAACTCACATTACAAAAGAAGCTGCTGCTGCCCATCCTCAGCGCGCTCGTCGTGCTGATGACATGCAGCACCCTGACGGTCGTGAGCATCGTGACCCAGCAGATGGAAGAAAACTTCCAGCAGGAGCTGGACGCCACGAACATCACGCTCTACAGGAACGTGCAGACCGCGGCCGACGCCTACAAGACCGGCGTGCGGTCAATGGCCGCCACGCCGCGCCTGCGCACGCTGGCCGACGCGCTGAGCGACAGGACGAACTACGGCGAGACGCTGCGTCTCGCGCAGGATACCATCGAGAATTTCCGATCCGTTTATCGGGCCTTTGCGATCATCAATGTCACCGACGGGGACGGTCTTGTCATCGCAAGCACGGACGAAAAGTCCATCAACAACATCAACGTCAGCAAGCGCAACTACTTCCAGGAGGCGAAGCGCGGCAATACGAACATTTCCGCCCCGTTCGTGAGCATGGCGACCAACACCAAGGTCATGTCTGTCGCCACGCCCCTGCTGGACAATCAGGACAGGATCGTCGGCGTGCTGTACGCGACCCTGCCCTGCGCCGACGTCGTCGCCAATACCATCGCGGGCGTGCATATCGGCAAGACCGGCTTCGCCTACATTGTCGACGCCGGCGGTCTGATGATCGCCCACCCCGACGCCAAGCTGATTCAGACGTTCGACGCCAACAGCACGGAGTGGGGACGCAAGGTCCTTGCCGAATCCGAAGGCACGCTGCGCTACAAGGCCAGCAAGGGCGTCGAGCGCCAGCTCAATTTCCGGCGCAACGAGGAAGCCGGCTGGATTGCCGTCACCTGCATTGATCTTTCGGAAGTGGACGACGCCACGGGCTACATCCGCAACGTCAGCATAGGCGTCATGCTGCTCGGGGCCGCCATTGTCGCGCTGATTATCTATCTGATTGTCCGCCCCATCATCCGCGACCTTCTGCGGGGCGTCGCCTTTGCCAAGGTTATTGCCGACGGCGACCTGAGCAGGGAAACCCGGATCAGCCGCAACGACGAACTCGGGGAACTCTTCAGCGCGCTGGGCGTCATGGTGCAGCGGCTCAAGGACATGATCGCCGCCGCGCAGCAGAAGGAAGAACAGGCCAACATGCAGTCCCGCAAGGCGGAAGAGGCCATGCATCAGGCCGAGGACGCCGGCCGGGAAGCGCAGGAAAAGACCGACGCCATGCTGCGGGCCGCCGACAAGCTGGAGCTGGTGGGCAACGCGGTTTCCTCCGCCTCGACCGAACTGTCCGCCCAGATCGAACAGTCCGACAAGGGCGCGGCGGAATCCGCCCAGCAGCTTTCCGAAGCCGCCACGGCCATGAACCAGATGAACGCCACCGTGCAGGAAGTGGCCAAGAACGCCTCCGCGGCCTCGGCCGCCTCCACCGAAACCCGGGGGAAGGCGGAGTCCGGCGCAAGAATCGTGGAACGCTCGCTGCAACGGATTCAGTCCGTGCACGCCACGTCCCTGCGGCTCAAGGACGACATGAGCCAGCTCAACGAGCATACCCAGGCCATTTCCCAGATCATGAACGTCATTTCCGACATCGCCGATCAAACGAACCTGCTGGCGCTCAACGCCGCCATTGAAGCGGCCCGCGCCGGCGAGGCCGGACGCGGCTTTGCCGTCGTGGCCGACGAAGTCCGCAAGCTGGCCGAAAAGACCATGGCCTCGACGCAGGACGTGGGCAACGCCATCAAGGCCATTCAGGAGAGCGCCGCCAAGAGCACCGCCTCCGTGGACGACGCCGTCTCCCAGATTGAAGAAGCCACGGAACTGGCCAACCAGTCCGGCACGGCCCTTCAGGAAATCGTCAGCATGGTGGAAGCCACGGCGGATCAGATCAACGCCATCGCCACGGCAAGCGAGGAACAGTCCGCCGCCAGCGAACAGATCAATCACTCCATCTTCCAGGTCAGCGACATGTCCCGTCAAACGGCCGAAGCCATGGGCGAAGCCGCCAAGGCGGTTTCGGAACTGGCCGTCCAGACGGAAAATCTGGCCGCGCTCATCAAGGATCTCAAGAGGGCCTAGGCCTCCGGCCGCGCCTTCGAGGGGGAAGAACGTCTTTCAGATCGCGCGCCGCGACCGCCCGTCGCGGCGCGCGACGGCGGGCGGTTTTCTTCCCCCTCGCTTTTTTGTGCCCACCGCCCGCCGGCTCTCCCCTTTCAGTCTTTTCAGCCAAGGATACCTTCATGTCTGTCTGCGAATTCACGCCGTCGCGTTGTCATGTGAACCTTGCCGCCCTGCGGCGCAATTTCGCCCGGCTGGGAGAGGCGGCGCGACTGATGCCCGTCGTCAAGGCCGACGCCTACGGCCACGGCCTGCTGCCCGTGGCCCGAACCCTGGCCGGGGCGGGCGCGCGGCGCTTTGCCGTGGGGCTGGTGGACGAAGGCCGCGCCCTGCGCGAAGCGGGATTCGATCAGCAAATCGTCCCCCTGCTGGGGCAGCTCACGCCCGACGACTGGCAGCGCGCCCGCGCGCTTGACATCATGCCCCTGCTCGCCTGCGCCGACGACGTGGCCCGCGCCGCCGCCCTTGCCGATACGGCGCGCCCCTGGCGCGTGGTTCTCAAGTTCGATTCCGGCATGGGCCGGCTCGGTTTCGCCCCCGACGACGTGCCCGCGCTGCTGGACGCCCTGCGCGCCGCCCCCTCCCTGCGTCCGGCGCTGGCCGTCTCCCACCTCGCCGCGGCCGATACCCCGGAAGAAAGCCCCTATACGCTCGACCAGCTCGCCCGCTTCACGGCCATGACCGACGCCGTGCGCGCCGTCTATCCTGAAATGGAACGCTCGCTGGGCAACTCCGCCGGCACGCTGGCCTGGCCCGAAACCCGATTCGAGGTCTGCCGCCCCGGCTATGCAATCTACGGCGGCAACCCGCTGGCCGGAACAAGCTGGGCCGGCAAGGGACAATCGCTGGAATGGGCCATGAGCCTCTCCGCGCCCGTCATCCAGATCCGCCGGCTGGCAAAGGGCCAGAGCATCTCCTACGGGCGCATCTTCACCGCCCCGCGCGACATGCGCGTGGCCGTTCTTGGCTGCGGCTACGCCAACGCCGTGCCCCGCGCCCTCTCCAACGCCCTGCCGCTGCGCCTGCACGGCCGCCGCGCGCCTCAGGTGGGACGCGTCTGCATGGGCATGATGATGGCGGATATCACCGCCCTGGACGACGTCCGCCCCGGCGACCGCGCCTGGCTGCTGGGCGGCCCCGACGGCCCCGACGCTCCCGTGACCCCCGACGACTGGGCCGCGCCCCTCGAAACCATCGCCTATGAAATCCTCTGCCTTGTGGGCATGACCAACCCCCGCGTCTACGACGAAAACTGAGCCCGCCGCGGGCAGACGGCGCCGGCGCCCTCCCCCCGCGTCGCGACAGGCGGCGGGCCGCCGGAGCGAACGGCGTTCGCCGCCCCCGTCTTGCCGTGCGGACGGATTTCTGCCATGATACAAAAAGAACGTACCATCTGCCTTCATGCCGAGGGCAGAGCATCATAACCCAACGCAGGAGGCCCGAGCATGCTCAATCCCAAACAATGTGTCCTGTACAGCGGCGGCGCCGCCGGAACGGAGCAATTTTTCGGCGCGCTGGCCGAAGGCTGGGGCATTGAAGAAGTGAACTACAGCTTTGAAGGCCACCAGAGCGAGCGCAAGCGCGGCGTGCGTATCCTGACGTCCGAAGAACTGGCCCTCAAGGACGTCAGCCTCACTTACGTGTCCAAGCTCATGAACCGCGAATATACGCGCGCCCCCCTCTTCCGCAAGGTTCTCCAGTCCATCTGCTGGCAGGTCAGCAGCGGCAACCAGGTCATCGTCATCGGCGCCATCCAGCCCGACAACACCGTCAAGGGCGGCACCGGCTGGGGCGCGGAATTCGCCAAGATCTGCAACAAGCCGCTGCTCGTCTTCGACCAGCCCAAGAACGGCTGGTTCACCTGGCAAAAGGATCAATGGGTGGCCGTGCAGCGCCCCCGCATCGAGCATGCCCATTTCGCCGCCACCGGAACCCGCTTCCTTGAAGACAACGGCCGCGACGCCATTCAGGACCTGTTCGCCCGTTCCTTCAACCGCTAGCCGCAACGGCGGCCGCCGTTCCCACCCGGACGAACGCCGCCCCCCTGAAGATCGCTCCGCGCCGCGCATCCGCGCGGCGCTTTGTCGTCATTCGCGCCCGCCCGGCGCGCCCCCGGATTCCAAAGGAGAATCGCGTGCTCGACTTCACCGAACAGGAACGCGCCATCCTCCGCCTTGTGCAGGCGGACCTGCCCGACAGCCTCACCCCCTACGCCGATATCGCGGCGCAGGCCGGCTGCTCCGAGGAGGAGGTGCTCGCCCTGCTCCGCCGCCT
This sequence comes from uncultured Desulfovibrio sp., assembly GCA_944324555.1. Taxonomy (GTDB): domain Bacteria; phylum Desulfobacterota; class Desulfovibrionia; order Desulfovibrionales; family Desulfovibrionaceae; genus Desulfovibrio. The sequence goes on along the minus strand of CALUWU010000164.1, from coordinate 2,392 downwards.
CAAGGAATGCGGCGCCATCCGCCGCTTTGGCGCCAGCATCAAGCATCAGAAAACCGGCTGGAACCATAACGCCATGGTCGCCTGGATCGTCCACGAAGAAGACGTGGAGCGCTGCGGCGCCGAAGCCGCAAGGCACCCCAACGTCTCCCACTGCTACTACCGCCCCAGCAGCGCCCCCGACTGGCCCTATGAACTCTACACCATGGTTCACGGCCGCAGCGCCGAAGAGTGCGACCGCGTCGTCGCGGAACTCGAAACCATGCTCGGCCTCCACGATCACGCCGCCCTTTCCAGCATCAGGGAACTGAAAAAGATTTCTCCCACCTACTTCTAGAACTTTCCCCCGGCAGGCGACGCCCCTCCGGCATCCGCCCCTGTCGCCCCAAAAGACATTCAAGGAAGACCCCACATGAACGAAAGCTCTTCGCGCCGCCTTTTCGAGCAGGCCTGCGAACTCATCCCCGGCGGCGTCAACAGCCCCGTCCGCGCCTGCCACAATGTTGACAGCCTGCCTCTTTTCATCGCCGAGGCCCACGGCTGCCGCCTGAAAGACGTGGACGGACAGGAATACATCGACTTCGTGCTGTCCTGGGGCCCCATGCTGCTCGGCCACGATCACCCCGAAGTGACAAAGGCCGTGCGCGACGCCGCCGGACGCGGCACCAGCTACGGCGCCCCCTGCCCCGACGAAGTGACGCTCGCCCAGCTCGTCGTGGACGCCATGCCCAGCCTTGAAATGGTCCGCATGGTCAATTCCGGCACGGAAGCCACCATGAGCGCCCTGCGGCTGGCGCGCGGCGTCACCGGCCGCGACAAGGTGCTGAAGTTCATCGGCTGCTATCACGGCCACGCCGATCCCTATCTGGCCGCCGCCGGTTCCGGCGTCGCCACCTTCTCCATCCCCGGCACGCCGGGCGTTCCCGCCGCCGTGGTCGCCGACACCCTGCTCGCCCCCTACAACGACCTCGCCGCCGTTGAGGCCATTTTCGCCGAACACGGCGACGCCATTGCCGCCGTCATCGTCGAGCCCGTGGCCGCCAACATGGGTCTTGTGCTGCCGAAGGCCGGTTTCCTCGAAGGACTGCGCGCCATTACCGCCAAACATGGCGCGCTGCTCATCTTCGACGAAGTCATCACCGGCTTCCGCGCCTCCTACGGCGGCGCGCAGGAGCGCTTCGGCATCACGCCCGATCTGACCACCTTCGGCAAGATCATCGGCGGCGGCCTGCCCGTGGGCGCGTTCGGCGGCAAGCGCTCCATCATGGAGCACGTCGCCCCGCGCGGCGAAGTCTATCAGGCCGGAACCCTCTCCGGGAATCCCCTCGCCATGGCCGCGGGCATCGCCACCCTGCGCCAGCTCAGGAACATGGATTACGCCGCCCTCGAACGGCGCGTGGCCGCCTTTGCCCACGAACTCCGCGACATCCTCGCCGCCAAGAACGTGCCCATCCAGATGCCGACCATCGCCTCCATGTTCTGCCCCTACTTCAGCGAAACGCCCGTCGAAAACTTCGACGACGCCAAGAAGTGCAATCAGGAGCTGTTCACCACCTTCTACAAGCAGATGCGCGCCCAGGGCGTCTATCTGGCCCCCTCCGGCTTTGAAACCGGCATGGTCTCCTTCGTCCATACCGACGACGACTTCGCCCGCGCCCTCGACGCCGCCCGCAAGGTGACGTTCTAAAGCGGGATACTTGTTGGGTGTTGGGGGGAAGGGAAACCCCTCTGCTGGCGCGAGAGGTGTTTCCCTTCCCCCCAAGCCCCCCATCCCTTCCCCAGCGCGCTTTATTCGGGAGGATGAAACGGCCCGGGGACGCGACCGCTTTCCCCGCGGCAACCGTCTCCCGGAATACGGGGAACGCCCGCCGTTGTTGCCCGCGCGAGGACAACGCATCCCGGATATCGCCCCGCATCCCCTTTCCCGGCGCCCTTTGCGTACAAATTCCGGCAGCGCGCGGCGAAACAACCTGCCAACGCCGGTTCCTTCTTGCGGCCGCCCGTCATACGACGGGCGGCCGTTGTTTTCAGAGCGTTTTCCGTTTTTCAAGGGCCAAACGCTCTAGAGCATTTTCAGTTTGAAACGCGTTGCGTTTCAAACCATACGGCCTGTCGTTTCGCGGAAAAAACGCGGTTTTTCCGCTCACTTCGGGCCGGGCGCCGCTGTGCCGCCGCCTCGCGTTTCACCTTTTTCGTTGAAACGCTCCAGCCTGTTTCTCATTCTCTCGCAATACGGGGCCGCTCCCCTTCTCGCGCTTCCGGGAGACGTGCGGCCCGGGGAAAGCTCCAGCGCCTCCGCCTTCTTTCATCTTTCAGAAAAAAGCGCGTTGGGGAAGGGGTGAGGGGAGTTTGAGGGGGGAGGGGAAACCCCTTGTGCGCCAGCCAAGGGGTTTCC
>CALUWU010000163.1 GCA_944324555.1 uncultured Desulfovibrio sp. | reverse complement strand
TTCCAACTGGTGTGCGATAAACTTTTAACGTCACTCATCGTGACCTCCTTTTGATTTGTTTTCGAGTGCAGTTGCCAGACCGCACAAGAATCCTAACAAATCAAAAGGAGTTTTTATAACATGTGCACAGCTGTAAGCTTTTTTGAACCTCCCGCCTAGCGGGAGGTTTTCGTTTATACAAAAAAGGGGGAACCCCTTGCGGCGTTCCCCCGTAAAGCCTTCGTCAGGCCCGCAGCTTAGAAGCTGTAGGTGAAGGTGAGGTCGGCGGACCACATATCCTGCTTGCTGTAGGTGTTGCCGGTGTGTTCCCAGGTGTTGTTGTCCATCATGTTGATGGCGTAGGCCAGTTCCAGACCCATCTTCAGGTTTTCGTAGATCTGGTAGTAGCTGTTCACGTTGAACTCGAGGATGCTGTCCTTTTCGGTCAGATACAGATCCTTCTTGTTGCTCTGCCAGGGAGCGCCGGCGTTGTAGCCGCTGGTGACTTCGTTGAAGACGCTGGCGTAGCGGGCCATCTTGCGGTCGTTGGTACCGCCGTAGTAGGCGACGCGCAGGGTGTGCTTCAGATTTTCCATGAAGGAGAGATCCTTCAGCTGCAGGCCGACGCCCCAGGAGCCGTCGAGGGACAGCTTCATATCGGTGTTGCCGCCGGTGTAGGCAACGTCTTCACCCAGCATGCTGGTGAACTTCTGTTCGGCGTAGAGGTAAGGCATACGCTCGGAGCCGTTCTTGATGTTGCTGTCATCGCCGGAAGCATACCAGCCGAAGATGCCGGGGGTACCCCAATCCATCTTGTATTCGACAAGGGCCTTCACCAACCAGCCTTCACGCTGGGAGTTGGCGCGCACGCCGTAGAGGGAAGCGCCTTCGTACATGCGGTTCACATAGTAGCGGCCCATCTTTTCAACATAACCGTAGTTGATGTCGAGTTCGATGTTCACGGGATCCAGGGCGGTCACCTTGATGGGCAGGCCGGCCCAGAACATGGAACCGTAGGACTTGGCGGTGGTGGAAGCGCCGGGGTAGCCGAAGGGATAGTTGCCCAGGGCGCCGATGGTGTCGATGCCGGTCTTGCCGTATTCGGTGGCGCCGAAGGTGTTCTTGCCGCGCATGCCGTACATGGCCCACGGGGTCACTTCAAAGCCGTCGAAGCTCAGCGGAATGGACAGCATGAACAGATCCATGTTGTCCAGGTACTGGCTGTAGGTGCCGCTGTAGTTGTCGTTGTAGGGACGGGCCCACATGGCGGTCACGCCGGCGTTGGGATTGAACTGGTAGGAAGCCACGATAGCGGCGGTATCCGTGTTGTCCATCACGTTGCCGTCGCCGGCGGCGTTAGGCAGGCTGATGTTCTGGATACCCATGCGGATCTTCAGGTCGGTCTGGGGCACGATCCAGTCGAGGTAAGCCTGACGGACCTTCACCACAGTGCCGTCGGCGCCCATGGCACCGCCGTCGCTGCTCTTGCCCCAGTTCTGATGGCCGATTTCAAAGAACACGGTGCCGGACAGAGCTTCGGAGGCCACGGCGTCCAACTGCAGGCGCACACGCTGACGGGCCTTGAACACGTCGTTGGTGTCGGTGTGCATGCCGTTGGTCTTTTCAGTCATCGTGGTGTCGCCGGCGGCGAAACCAAACTGCCACTGACCCTTGGCCTTGAAATCAATAGCGCTGGCACATGTGGCAGCGCCCATCACCATAGCAGCGGCAAGCGCGAGCGTCGTAAGCTTCTTCATGACATACCTTCCTTAGAAATTTCTTTGCTGACTCTCTTGGGGCTTTCGCCCGTGTCCCTTTTTAAGGGTCTTCCTTTCCGGCGAATGCCGGATGCCGGACAGGCGATGTCCGGCTCCCGCAGGTAGCCTCCAGCTTCCCCTTGGTTGTCAAAATTTTTATACCCCTTTCCGGGGCTTGTCAAAAAGAAAAACGGGAAAGAAGCCATTTTTTTTGTTTTTTCTTTTTTTATTATTTTATTTCAGTATGTTATAAATATTTTTCCGGTTTTTTCTCTAGAAAAAGTCTATGTCGCCGTATGAGCTGTTTTTATATGTAACATATTGTATTTTATTGTTATATTTGTAATATTTTCGAGGGCGCCTTTTTCGTCCATTTCACGGGCAAAAACAGGGAAAACAGGCTGCGGAATCCGGTCTTTTAGGGGGGCGCCGGCGCGACGAAAACGCTTTTTCGGCTTGACCTCGAACGCCCGACAATTTATAAGAAACGCGCTGCGTCCGTAGCTCAGTCGGATAGAGCAGGAGCCTTCTAAGCTCTTGGTCGAGGGTTCGATTCCTTCCGGGCGCGCCAAGTATTTCAGGTCCTTACGGAAAGCCCTCCGTGAGGGCCTTCTCTTTTCCCCGCACCATTCCCCGCACGCATCGGAAATTTTCGTTTTTTCTCGCACCGCCTCCCTACAGGTGCGGCCCTGCCGGATTGCGAATAGCGCATAGGCATTTTGGCGAACGTCTCTGCCCTCTGCCTTGACAAAACGGGGCTTATGGTATCATTTTTGGTATCAGAAGCGAGGCCGCATGAATCTTGAAAAAATCCTTCGCCAAATGAGGGAAGCGCCGCAAAATGTGCGCTATGCCGATGTGGTCAAAGTTTGTACCGTTTACTTTGGCGAACCGCGCCAGCAGGGCACAAGCCATTGCGTGTTCAAAACGCCTTGGCCCGGAGACCCCCGCGTCAATGTTCAGGACAAGAACGGTTACGCCAAGCCCTATCAGGTGAGACAGATTCTTGCCGGCATCGCCAAACTACAGGAGCGCGCCCTATGAACGTGAAGCAATACGCCTACCGCGTTATCTGGTCGGAAGAGGATCAGGAATTTGTGGGGCTGTGCGCGGAGTTTCCCAGTCTCTCATGGCTGGAGGAAGAGCAGGACGCGGCCTTGCGGGGTATCGTTCGCCTTGTGGAAGAAACCGTGCGGGATATGGCGGCTAATGGGGAAACTATCCCGGAGCCGTTTTCCCTGCGGAAGTATTCGGGCAAGTTTATGGTGCGTACCACGCCGGAGATGCACCGCCGCCTGACTATGCTTTCCGCCGAAGCGGGCGTCAGCCTCAACCGCTATATCAATGCCCGCCTTGGCGCATAAGCTCTTTCTTCCAAAGATGGATAAAGCAAGCCCGCCGGATATCCCCGACGGGCTTTGCTGTTGCTCTGGTTACGCTGGAAAAAGTCGCTTGTTACGCCCTGTTCGCAGAACTCCGCGTTATGCGTGCCTGACTCTCCGCCGCTGTTTTCAGCTTTGCCGCGTCCATGAGCTGCCCCGCCGTTGCCGGAGCAATGACGCCTTCCCGCACGGCGTCCAGTACTGCATCGACAAAGGCGGACAAATCTTCTAAGCTCTTGGTCGAGGGTTCGATTCCTTCCGGGCGCGCCAAAGATTTCAGGCCTCCGCAGACGCTGCGGGGGCCTTTTGCTTTTTCGTTTCGGGGCTGTTCACGCCCATTCCCGCAGCTTCATATATAAATGATATCCGCCGCGCGTCGAAAAATCCGGAAAAAGCGCCGTCGTCTCGCGAATGGGAGATCCTGTTCCGCCCTGAACGACAAAAGCCCCCAAATCTGTCGGGGGCTTTTGTCTTGTCCGTTCCAGAGAGCGCGACGGACGAGCGCTTCTTTTCGTTTTCTGTCCCGTCATTCCTCCGCCGGCGGAGAAGGGGAGCGGCCGACAAAGGGCAGGCCCAGCGAAACGACGCGGGGCGCCTCCACCGGCGGCCTTGGCCGCTCTCTGGCCGCATAGGCGGCTTCCCATGCGGCGACGAGCTCAAGGAAGCGTTCTTCCCGAGGTGTCAGACCCCGTTCCGCCCGCGCCTTGCGGCGGGTGCTGGTACGCATGTTCCGGGAAGCGTTCATGCCGTTCCTTTCCGGCCGCATGACCGGGAAGCGGTGAGCGCGGGATTACCGGAGCATGGCGCGGTTCATGGTCGCAAGTCGCTCGACGCGAGCCTGCGCGAACGGCGGCGCTTCCGGAACATCCCTGAAAGATGGAGCGGAGCCATTTGCCGTAACCTGTGAAAAAAGGATGACGCGCTTTTCGTTCCAGAATGGCGTCGCGCCGCTTGCGCGGGAGACGCCGCGCCTCGCGTCAGCGCGCCTGCGCGCCGGGCGCGAGAAAGGTCAGCGTCATGACGCGCCCGTTATGCGACAGCGTAACGCCGCGCGTCGAGGCGGGAGCCTGCCGCAGAAAGTCGCGCAACCCGGCCGATGAGCGGGCGTTTCTCATGCTTCTCTTGTCAAGGAAGGAATAGGCCAGCTGCCGGGCGCCGGCGGAGCGGCGCGCAAATTCTTCCTGAAGGCGTTCAAAATTTTTCCGTCCGCCGCGCAGGGCGGCAATGGCGTCAAAGACGTTGCCGTCGGCGGTCATTTCCGCCAGCACAAAACCGTCGTCAAGGATTGCCCGCACGCTTTCGCGAAAGGCCCCGGGCGCGAAGGGGCGTTGCAGCAGAACCATTTTCAGCTTGCCCTCGGACAACAGAAAACTTTGCCGCCATTGCTGCCCGGCGTACGTCGTTGTCGCGGGAAGGCAAAGATGTTGCTCCAGCCCCGGAACGCGGCAGGGTTCGGCGCCGGATCGGCGTTGCACCTTCTCGCGCGGCATGTCGAGAAAATAGCCGTCAAAAAGGGTAACGCGGCCGGCGGCCTGCGCCGGCGCCGCCAGAAGCAGCAGCATCAGGATCAACAGAAAATGTTTCATGGCACGCTCCATACAATAAGATCAGCCTAGCGCAAGGGCGCGGGAACGACAAGAGGCTGGCCGCGGCGGGAGGAGGCGCGACCGCGATTTTTCCCCAGCGATTTCGGGAAGAGGAAAAAATAGTGCGATATCGAATAAAATGCTTGACGATAGTTCGATATAGAACTATTTTGTGCCCATGCAATACCGTTCCATTTTTGCCTATGCCAGCCGGCTGCGTTCGCTTGGGAACGCCATCATCGTCGCCGGGCTGAACGAGCGGGGCGTTGAAGGCATCGTCCCCAGCCACGGCGATATCGTGCATGTTCTGCTGCGCGTGGGGAGCTGCTCCATGAGCGAGCTGGCCCGCCGCATCGGCCGCACCAAGTCGACCGCTACGGTACTGGTGAGAAAGCTGGAGCAGGCCGGATATGTGCAACGGGAACCGAACGCCGCCGACGCCCGCGGCGTGCGGATTTCCCTTACCGAACAGGGGCGCGCCCTGGAGCCGGCGTTTCTGGAAATTTCCGATCGGCTGGAAAGCTGTATCCGGGAACGCCTGACAGATGAAGAAGCCGCGCGGCTGGAGGCGCTGCTCGCCAAATGCGTCGGCCCTCTGGAGTTCGGCGAGAAGGCATAGAGCGTTTTGCCCTTGAAAAAGGCGAAACGCGGCGCCGCGCGCCCGGCCAGAAGCGGGTGGAAAACCGCGTTTTTTCCGCGAAACGGCAGGCCGCGGGGGCTGAAACGAAGGCGTTTCAAATTGAAAATGCTCCAGGAAGCGTTGTTCCTGAAACATTGTGCAATTTTTATGGAGGAAAAGAATCATGAGCAATTATTCTCTGAAGAACGTGGATTTGAACGGCGGCCGGGTCGAACTGCATGAACTGCTGCAGCTGACCGGCTGCGAAATTTCCTGCAACACCCTGCCGCAGGGCGCGAGCGTTCCCTTTGTGCATCGTCACAAGAAAAATGAAGAAGTTTATATCATCCTTGACGGCGCGGGCAAATTGTTCATCGACGGCGAGGAACTGCCGCTTGCCAAGGGCGACTGCTTCCGTATCGATCCCGCCGGGGCCCGCTGCATCAGCGCCGCCCCGGACAGCTCCCTGCATTTCCTCTGTATTCAGGCGAAAGCCGACAGCCTCGAAGGCTTTACCATGAACGACGGCGTTGTGGGCGAGGACGGCGGCAAACCCAGCTGGCTTTAGGAGCCTGCATCGGCAACCGGCTGAATCTCCAAAGGCGAGAAGGTAACCCCATCCCGCCGCGCGTAAAAAACGCCCATATCGCGACCGCTCTTGCCGTTGCCGCTTTTCGGGAATGCAAGAGCGGTCGCGCCGGGTTGCGATACGCCGGGCCTGTTTTCCGCTGTTGCGGAGAACGGGCCCTTTGTGTTTTCCTGAGCAGGGAGGCGCAGCCTTTTCGCGCGGCGTCTGACGCTTTGCCGACGTCGGCGGCGCTACCATTTCCAGTCGGGTCTTGCGGGCGTCCCGCTGCCGCAACGGCGCCGGCGCGGCTCTCGTGCCGGGGATATCCCGCTTTCCTGTCCCTTTTGCTGTGGAGTCGTCATTATGGCCGCACTCTTTCTTTCTCGTATCCTGAAGCTGGCAGGTTTGCTCTTCTCCGCGATTCTGCTGGTCCTGCTGATGCAACTCAACGGCATGGTCATGGATCTGGCGGAGCTCCTTGCGCCGGGGGGGGGGCGGCCCGCCTTTCTGGCGTTGCTTGTCCTGGAATGTATCGGAGTCGTCTGGCTTGCGCTGGCATGGTTCCCGCGTCCGTCCAGACTTGTGTTGCGACCGAATCCCACGGACGCCGAACGCCGGGCCTTTGCCGCGGAGCTGACCCGGCGTCTTCGTTCCAACAGGCATGTGCGGGCGGCGGGCCTGAAGCCCGGCGATCCCGATTTCCTCCCCAGGGCGCTGGAACATCTTGACACGCTGGCGGACGGCGTCATCCGCTCCGATGCCAAAAAGATCTTTCTGGGCACGACGCTTTCGCAAAACGGCAAGCTTGACGCGTTAATCGTCTTTCTCGCCCTCAGCCGCATCGTTTGGCGTATTTCGACTCTCTACAATCAGCGGCCTACGCTCCGGGAGCTGTGGAGCGTCTACAGTCTGGTAACGTCGTCGGCCTTCATTTCCTTTTCCATCGAGGCCCTGGACATTCCCCAGACCATAACCGAAGCCGTCAGTTCGCTGGCGCCGTCCGTCACGCCGTCGCTGACAACGTCTTCAATTCCCGTCTTCGGCGCGTCGCTTCAGTATTTTACGGCTTCCATCATTGACGGGGCGGCCAACGCCCTGCTGGCCGCGCGCGTCGGCGTCATCGTGAAAAACGCCTTCCGCTTCGCCGCGCGGGAGGAAGAAGATTCGCCGCGGCAGGCCTGCGCGCGCCAAAGCGCCGCCATGCTGCTTTCCGTTTCTCAGGAATGCGTGGAAGAAATTGTCGCCGCCCTGCGCGCGCAGCTGAAGACGTTTACGTCCGACGTGGTGGAAAAGGCGGCGGAAAAGACCAAAAACGCGGCCGGAACCGTCGTCCGGGCCACGGCAAGCATGGCCGACGCCGCCGGGGCCGCTGTCCGGCATGTCGTTCGCGGCGACGATACCCCCGCGCCCTGCCCGGAAACCGGGCCGGTCGAAATCGCGTTGCCAGAAGAGAGCGATGGCGACGAAGTTCCCGCTTCCCGTCCCGGTCTGGGCGCTCGTCTGCGCGACGCCTGCTCCGGGGGCTGGTTTCGCAAACCGTCCGCAGATGAAATCTTTGCCCTGCGTCTTGCCCTTCTCTGGTCCTGGGGACGCCCCGACGGCAGGCGGCGACGGGAGCTTTGCCGTTTTGCCTTGCGGGAAGGCGTAAGCGAGAACCTGCTGCGGCATATGGACGCGCGCCCCTCGCTGGATACCCTGTGGCCGCTGCTGCGCTTCTGGCGCAAGCGCCCCGGGCAGGTCGTCGAAATCTGGAAAGACTGCGGCCCGGAAAAGGGCGCGGACAAGGCCGTAATGAGCCGTCTGGCCGAGCTGGATTCCCGTCTGAAGCTCGACAACGCCCTCCAGCGCGCCCTTGCGGGGGGAGATGAGAAATAGGTTGGCCGGGCGGGGGGAAGGGAGACCCCCTTTTGGAAAAGGGGGTCTCCCTTCCCCCCGAACCCCCCATCCCTCTACCGAAAACGTTTGATCAGGAGGATCGGCGGCCCGGTAGCGCGGGAGGGCGTCTTTGGGCGACCGTCCCCCGGCAAGGCCGGCGAGGATTTCGCGTCGGGCCCGCTGTATTTTTTCTTGCATTTTTAAAAAGTAAAGGGTATTGAAAAGAGTTCAGACGCCATTGAAGTGTGGCGTTTTTTCTTGCGCCATGAAACGAATGCTTCTTTTTTCCTTTCCTCTCGCCGCTCACTGTCGCCATCGGTGCGCTCAGTGTCATATGTGGCGCTCCGTGCGTTGCTCGGCAACGCGTCGTTCTTCTCGTCGGGGACCCTAGTTTCCCGATATATTCCCTCATTTCCGGCGGATTCATCGTCCTTCAGACAGCGCGCTGACGCGCCGCGCATCCTGCGCGGGAGCGTTTCTTTTCTGCGCTCTCTGAGTCGCGGCTTGCGCCGCGACTCTGGGGTCGCGCGTCCTTTTCGGGGCGCGGCGTCCTGTTCGCTGTGAATCCTTGTTGTTCTGTTGCCGCTTCTGGCGGTATTCTTCCTGTTTTTGTTTTTGGAGAAACTATGTCCGCAGCTTTGTGGTTTCGTCGTTGTCTGGGTTTTTGCTTTGGCATGTGCCTTTCCTCTTTGGGACTGGCGCTCATTACCAATACAAATATGGGCACGACGCCGATAACCAGTTTGCCGTTCGCGCTGAATGAGCTGGCGCCGCTCAGTATTGGCGGCTATACGGTCATTGTCAGCGTGCTCTTTATCGGGGTGGAAAAATTGATTCTGGGCAAGCATTTCAGTCTTGCCAATATCTTGCAGATGCCGCCGGTATTTCTGTTTGGTCTGTTCATTGACTGCTGGATGAACGTTACCGCGGGCGTGGCCCTGCTGCCGTACTGGGAACGGTTGTGCGTGCTGGTTTCCGGTATTGCCGTGCTGGCGGCGGGCATCAACGTTCAGGTTGTCAGCAACGCCGTTGTGCTGCCCGGCGAGGGGATTGTTCTGGCGCTGGCTTTTCGGACGCGTCACAGTTTCGGGAGCATCAAGACGCTGGTGGATTCCGGTCTGGTGGCGTCGGCGGCGCTGGTTGGCTGGTTCGGGCTGGGAGCCGTCGTGGGCGTGCGTGAGGGGACGCTGTTTTCCGCGTTGCTGACCGGTATTTTTGCGCGCGCTCTCGGGTCGAGCGTTCGCAGGCTTGCTCCCCTGTTTGCGGCTCCCGCGCGGGATGAAGAGGTCGCGGAACTCAGGGAGGTGGAGCAGAAAGGCTAGTTCCGGGACTGTCCCCGGATTCATGGCGCGTTTTTGAAAAGAGGGGAGGAAGAGCTTTGAGGCTCTTCCTCCCCTCTTGCGTTGTCCCGGGGATTCGGACAGGCGGCGGGTCCTGCCTCGCAAAGGAAAGGATCGCCGGGAGATTTTCTTCCGACGATCCTTTTCCGTGGAATCCCGAGGCGCCGGGGGACGGCTGCTTTTGGGGAGACGGTTGCATAACCGGGAAGTTCATTTTTCCTGATTAAAAGTTTTCGGTAGAGGGATGGGGGGACCGGGGGGAAGGGAGACCCCCTTTTCCAAAAGGGGGTCTCCCTTCCCCCCGGTAATTGCATTAGCCATACGACGAACTCAGGCGGCGGTCACGGGCGCGCGGAAGCGGAAAGCCGCTTCGCGGGGCGCGCCAGATTGCGGGCAAAGCTCTTACCGGGCGATATCGGCCTTGAAGAGGTACTTGCGCGAGGCGGAACGGTAGACGAGCAGTTCGCTTTCGGGCAGGGGATCGAGACCCTGCAGGCCCGGAACCATGTCGGCCGTCACGGCGGCAATCTGATAGGGCATGGTGGGCTTTCCGGTGGCTTCGGCCAGCATGCGGGCGGCTGCCGCGGCGTCTTCCCTGTTCGGCCAGCGTCTGGCGTCGCCTTCGCCGGGAAGCGGCTGGGCGAGGAAGCGCACGATACCGTCCCCCGAGGCGCTGACCAGCTCGGCGCTTGCGGCAAGTTCTTCTCTGGTCGGCGCGCCGCCGTAGAGGGCGGCGTGGGTTTCGGCGGAACCGGCGAGGTTGAGCACGGCGGAGACGTTGCCGATGCCCAGCAGGGTTTTCAGCAGTTCCGGCTTGCGGCCGTCGCTCTGCACGACGACGTGGAGACCGCCTTTGGAGAGGCGATCAACAAGCGTCGCAAAGTTTTCTTCCTGCCCGTCGGGGCAGCGGGAGGGGTAGAGGCCGGAGATCTGTCCGTGCAGGAGATCGCTTCGCGTGACGCAGGCTTCCATGACGCGACCGGAGAGGAGATAGGCGATGATTTCGCCGCTGCCCTGCTTGACGGTTTCGCCGTCGAAGAAAAGGGGAAACTCCACGCCTTCGGGGTTGCGATAGATTGCCTTGCGGTTTGTGCGATAGAACGTGTTGAATTCCTGAGAATTTTCCTTGAAATCGACGGTGGCGTAGTCAATGCCGCGTTCGGCGAGGAAGGCTTTGACGATTTTGCAGCGGATGCAGTCGGGCGCGGTGTAGAGGGTGATGCTCATGGCAGTCTCCGAACGGCGTTTGCCGGGCGGTCAGGCCGCGGCGACGCCGGTTGCGCTGGTGAGTTGTGGGCGGGAAGGCGTCCGTTCGCGGGCGGACGCCGACAGGGACGGAAAGGTCCGGAGCATGGCGGGCAGACTCCGGCGGCCTGCCGGGAAGAGGCGCCCGGCGCGCCGGAAACAGGGGCCGGCGCGCGGGCGCGGGAAAATACGACTTCGGGCCGGGAACTAGACGATCATGCTCCACCACGGAATGGCGATCAACCCCACGAAGAAGGCCGTCAGAATCATGCGAACGGCCAGGACCAGCGCCATGTCCTTGAAGTTGATGTAGCCGCTGGAATAGAAATAAAGATACAGGGCGTATTCATAGGGGAATATGATGTTGTCCAGACCGTACTGGAAGGCATAGTACAGGATGCGGGGTTCCATGTTGAGTTCCATGCCCAGCGTGACCAGCGGCGTTGTGATGGTGGAGGTTGCCGCCAGAGGCGTGAGCAGGAAGTTCAGGCCGGCGCCGACCCAGTAGGAGGCCACGCCGGTGACGGTGGGGCCGTAGCCGTCCAGCAGGGGCAGAACGAGCCCGGCCAGCCAGTCCGTGACGCCGAGAGCGCCGCCGGCGGCGCCGATGCTCATGCAGCCCATGATGAAGAAGATGGGAGAGAAGTTGACGCTTGCCAGGCGCTTGTTGTCCATGAGGCTGACGCCGGGAACAAAGGCCAGCGCGGTGATGAACATGAGAACGCCGCCGGCGGAAAAGCCGTGCAGCTTGTCGGTGGCCAGCATGACGAGGGTAAGGAGCAGCAGGCAGGCGGCGCGCTTCTGTTCGTCCGTCATGGGGCCCAGTTCGGCGTAGGCGCTTTCCACGGAGCTCCTGAGCGCATCCTTGGAGGCCCTGGTGCGCAGGACAAGCAGCACGATGGCGATGGACATGACAAGATAGAGCATGCCGGGGACAAAGTTGTGAATGGCGTAATCCATCCACATGGTGCGCGTGTTCATGACCTTGTCGGCCAGCGCCATACCCATGACGAGATCGCCCGCGCCGGTAAGGTAGCAGAGCTTTGTCGAACCGACGGCCACGCAGGCGGCCAGCAGGACGGCCGTGGCTTCGCGGCTTTTGGCCTTGAAGTTCAGGGCGTCGCAGAGCGCGACGGCAATGGCGGTGAAAATTGCGGCCTTGCCCATGATGGAGGGCACAAGCGGCGCGATGATTGCCGCGCCGATGCCAAGTCCGCACATGGCCCCCACGAAGCTGCCGCCCATGGCGCGGACGCTGGCCAGGGCGATGCGCTTGCCCAGCCCCGATGCGCCCATGATCTTGCCCAGCACGAAGCCGCCGATGGAGATGATGGCCACGTCGCCGAGCCACGGGCGAAAGACGATCCCCTGCTTGACGCCGCAGAAGCTCACATAGAGCATCGGCAGGATCAGACCGACGGCCACGTCGTTGAGCGTGCCCATGGCCCATGCCAGCACGGCCCACGCGGTGACGCACAGGAACAGGATCATATTGTCGTTGAGCGTGGCGGGATCGCCGCAGGCGTGCAGAAGAACATACAGCAGAGCTGGGAGAACGAACGACGCCAGCCATTTGAAGATGACGGAGCGCGTCAGGTCCGCAGTGTTGAACAGCATGAAGTCCCCCTTGGAGATCGCGGCGTCGTCGCGGCGATCCTGTGGTGATTGTTGCGGCGCGGGCCGCCTCGTAAGGGTTTGGGAAAAGGGGCCGGACGACGTCCGGCCCCGCGGTGCGGACGCCGCTTTCCGTTCGCCGGATCGCAGGGCGGCGTTTCGCGGACGGCATCCCCGGAGCGGGTATCCTCAAAGGCGCGCCCCGGAAAGGGAGGGCTTTTTCATTCCCGGGGCGCGCGTTTGTCCGGGCGGTTTCCCGCGGAGGTGAAACCGTCCGGAACGCGTTTTTTCGCTAGTTGTCTTCCACGGACGCCACGCAAAGGGCGTTGCTGCCGCCGTAGGGTTCGCACCCTTCGACGCTCACTTCCTTGGCGCGGTCGCCGAAGGCGGCGGCGCCGGGCACGCGGAAGGTCGTCACATCCAGGGGCTTGATGGGCGTTTCAACGGGCTTTTCGACCTGCGGGACCCATTCGTAGGGCACGCGGTAGGCGCGATAGGTCATGTTCATGGGCACATGCTTGCCCCAGTAGGGGGAGATGAATTCCCACACGATCTTGTGATCGGGCGTGACTTCAAACACGCGGCCGTCGGAGCCTTCGGTAATCAGGGTATTGCCGTTGGGCAGGCGCTGCATGCCGCTGATGAAGGGGCTGTAGAAGCGGTTGCTGTCCATGGGTTCGAGGAAGCCGGCTTCGCGCGGCGTGTACTGCCAGACGATCTTCATGGAAACGGGGTCGATTTCCAGCACGCGCGAGTAGTCGCGCAGGGCGGCCTTCACGCCGGCGGGGGAGCCGGGGTTGGGGTTGTCGTAACCGCCCCAGCCGCCGTTGTCGAACACAAGGATGTTGCCGCCGCCGGGCAGGCTCTTTGGGATCATGTGGGCGTGGTGCTGACCAATGATCCAGCCGATGGCGCGGGCCTCGGGGCTGTTGTCGTAGTCGGGGCCGAGCTTCCAGACAACCTTTCCGGTCTTTTTCTCGATAATGAAAATGATATTGGCTTCGCGGCCGTCCACGATCAGGTTTTCAGGATGGAAGCGCTCGTCGCCCGCGTCGTACCACTTGTTGGGGCCGAGGCAGGACATGGAATTGATGTGCATCCAGTCACCCATGCCTTCGGGTTTGGTGGGGCGATAGTTGGGATTGCGGCAAAGGGCGTTCTTGCTGGCTTCGCGGAAGCCGAATTCGTCGAAGTGATCGCTGCACTGCCATTCCCAGACGATATCGCCGTCCCAGGTCGCCTCGACAATCAGATCGTCCAGCAGCTGCTTGTCGGAAATCTTGGGATTGCGGACGTTGCGGTGGGAAAGCACCAGCGTGTTGCCGCCGTCCACGCGGGGTTCCATGCCGGGGGCGTAGTAGCCGACGGGATTGCCTTCGCGCTGGAAGTCGTGGTGATAGCGGGCCATCCAGCGGGGCGTCTCGCCGGCGTCTTCAATGAACTCCACCTGATCGAACTTCCAGGTGATGTTGCCTTCCCAGTCCACCTGCACGAGGTCGATGCCGTCCTGCACGCTGAACTTGCCGGAACGGCGGCCGCGGCTGGTGATCAGGGTTCCGCCGGGGAAAATCTTGTTGGGCATGCCCAGCACGCCTTTCCAGACGTTGACCTCGCGGCCGTTCATATCCATGAGGACCGCGCCGACTTCCTGCGCCTGAAAGATGGTGTAGCCGCTCCAGCATTTTTCAGGATCATAGATGGTAACGCCGGAAGGGTAGATTGTAGGATGTCCCATGATACGACTCCTTACGTCTTGGGGGTTTGTTCACAAGGTTTGACGCAAAGGTATCCTCTCTTTTCGTATTGCGCTGTAACGAAGGCTACAAATTGGGGCTTTTTTCACAAAAAATGAAGAATGGCGTGCTGTTATCTTTCTTTTCCGGCATTGAGCGCGCACGGGGCGCGCTGCGGTAACCGGCGGGAAAAGAGGGTTTTTTTTCAAAAAGTAGTAATGACTACAGACTGGCCTCAAAAAAACCTGCTACATGTTGCAACATGTAGCAAAGTTCACAAGGTCGTGAAGAAAACAGAGATTCGGGTTGCGTTTCTGTCAGGGTTTGCCGCCGCTTGCGGCGGGACGGGACGCGCCGCGCCGGGAGGAGAGGCTTGTTGCGACAGGCGGCGGCCTGCCGGACGGAAGATCCGGACTCGGAGAGGATAGACCAGGGTAAGGAGAAGTAACGGTATGAAAAAGCTTGCAGTACTGATGTTGTCGGCGGGGCTTTTGCTGGGGGCCGCGAACGCCGAAGCCGTTGATTTCAAGGTCAAGGGCTCGTTCCAGTTCGTGATGGACTATGTGAACGGCGGGAATTTCATGGGCAAGACGCGCGACGGGCGGAATGTGCAGGGGCAGCAATGGGCGCCCAGCCGCCAGCAGCGGGATGAATTTGAATCCGTGCAGCGCGTGCACATGCAGATAGAGGCCGCGGCTTCCGAAAATCTTTCCAGCATGCTGTTTCTGGAAATCGGCGAACAGCGCTGGGGCATGGGCAGCCAGGGCGGCGCCATGGGCGCCGACGGTAATGTTGTCAAGATCAAGCGCGCCTATATTGACTGGATTGCGCCTAATACCGATTTGTCCTTCCGTATGGGTATCATCGGTATTCGCATGCCCGGATTCTGTATCGACAGCCCGATTCTTGATACGGACCTTGCCGGCCTGACGGCTTCTTATCAGTTTAATGAGAACGTATCGCTGGGCGCCGGCTGGCTGCGGCTGTACAACGACAACTTCGCCGGCTATGCCGACGGGCGAAACAACGCCTATATGGACAATTTTGATCTGGGCTTCCTGACGCTGCCAATCAGCGCGGACGGCATTGCCGTGACGCCCTGGTTCATGGGCGGCGGCATGGGGCCCAATTCCCTGCGCGCGGGCGGCACGAACGCGGATATCTATACGTTCAAGAATTACAGCATTCAGGGGCTGGACGGCCTGTCGGCGCGCTACGGCCTCTTCCCCGCCGCCTACAGCACCTCGCGCGGCAACAAGTGGCTTTCGCAGTACAGCGCCATGTTCTGGGGCGGGATTACCACGAAGATTACGACCTTTGATCCCTTTGTCATCAGCGCCGATTTTGTTTACGGCAATGTGGACAACGGCTACCGGGCCCTGAGCCGTTCCGGCTGGTACGGCATGCTGGCGGCCGAGTACAAGCTCGACTGGGGTACGCCCGGCATTTACGGCTGGTATTTCAGCGGCGACGACAACAACCCCAACAACGGTTCCGAGGCGCTGCCCTATCTGGCCACTTCCAACAACCTGAACAATTCCCTTTCCTCGTTCGGGTATCGCGGCAGCCCGCTGGTCGGCGGCGGCAAGGGCGTGCTGGGCATGAACCCCAACGGCACCTGGGGCGTCGGCGCGCGCCTCAGGAAGATGAGCTTTCTTGAGGATCTGACCCACACGCTCCGGCTGCACTATTTCGGCGGCACGCACGCGCCCGGCATGGCAAAATATATCACCGGCCGGACGACGCTGGACGGCAGCGGGCGGGAAGTAACTCGTAATTACAAGGATTTCAATATATTTGGTACTTATCTTACGACCAAGGATCAGGGCGTTGAAATCAACTTCGATACTCAGTACAAGGTTTATGAAAATCTGAGAGTCGATCTTGAACTCGGTTATATCCACCTCTGGCTCGACAAGGGGACGTGGGGCCGCTATGAGAACTACGCCGGCAATACGCTGAACACCAAGGACGCCTGGAAAGCGACCGTCAACGTCATTTATACTTTCTAGAGCGGTTTTTCCTTGACGACGGGGCGGACGCGAGAGCGGCAGTCCCGGCATGGCGACGCCAACTCCGCGAAAGGCGTTTGAAGACGCCGCTTCGCTTCTGCGAACAGGGGGCAATATCATGCAACGCGCATGGTATTGCCCCCGCGCGCATGGAGATTCCAGGGCTGCGCGAGCCGTTTTTGCAATGATAACGCGCGTTCATTGCGAGGAAACGTTATGGATGTCAGACAGAATGCGTCTGTTTCCGGCAGCGACATGCTTCTTTATGAATTCTTTTCCGTGCCGGGCGAGTCTTCCGGCGTCTGGCGACAGGCCTACCATCTTGGCGAGCGTCTCATCGCGCCCAAGGGGTCCGTTGTCGTTGCCGGAGGAAGCGTCAGCGACGCGCTGTATTTTGTGGAACAGGGGGAACTCTGGCTGTTGCGGACCATGCTCAACGGGCGGGAAAAGCGGTTGATGCGGATTGGCCCCGGGTCCGTCATCGGCGAAGTCTCGCTTTTCGACGGCGTGACGAACCTGAGCAGCATCGCCGCGGGAAAGACGAGCGTGCTGTACCGCTTCAGCAGGGAGTGCGTTTACAACGTGCTGGTGCCGCAGTATCCCGATATTGCTCTTTGCCTCTTGCGCGTGCTGGCGCGCAAGACGCGCCTTTTCGCGAATCAGTCCGTTACCCTGAGCGTGCGGGAACTTCCCATACGCATATGCCGTTTTCTGCGTCTTCAGGCCTCCATGCTGCCGGACGGCGGCATGGACAGGCGCATTGTTCCCGAACTCAATCAGCAGGAACTCGCCAGCCTGCTGGGCGTGCATCGGGTGACGCTCAACAAGGCCCTGCGCGATCTTGAGCGGGACGGCGTCATCGGCCCCTATTCCCGGCATGAGCTTTACGTCCTGGATATCGAGCGCTTCATGGAGCTTGTCGAAATGGAAATCTAGAGCGTTTCACCTTTGAAAAAGGTGAAACGCGAGGCGGCGGCGCGGCGCCGCCCGGCCAGAAGCGAGCGGAAAAAACGTGTTTTTTCCGCGAAACGACAGGCCGCATGGTTTGAAACGCAAGCGTTTCAAACGGAAAATGCTCGGAGCGGGGGAAGAAGGGCTTCCGTCCCCGCCCCGGGAAAGCGGAGAGCGTCAGCGGGCGCTGATCTTGCGGCAGATGCCGGTCGTGCTGTAGCCGTCCTGAAGACGGGCCAGATGAACGCGGCCGCCGCGCGCCAGCACGACGTCCGCCCCGACGACGGTTTCCACGGTGTAGTCGCTGCCCTTGACCAGCACGTCGGGGAGCAGTTCCTCGATAAGGCGCAGGGGCGTGTCTTCCTCAAAGATGACGACGGCGTCCACATCCTGAAGCGCGGCGATGAGCAGGGCGCGGCTTTGCTCGTCCTGCACGGGGCGTTCCGGCCCCTTGAGGCGGCGGACGGAGGCGTCGGCGTTGATGGCCACCACGAGACGATCGCCCTGCGCCGCGGCTTCATGCAGCAGCATGATATGCCCCTTGTGCAGAATGTCGAAACAGCCGTTGGTAAAGACGATGCGCTGCCCCTGCTGCCGCCAGAAGGCCGTGATTTCCCGCAGTTGCGGCAGATCCATGATCTTGGGCGCGCTGCCGCCGTCGCGCCGGACGGCGTAGTTGAATTCCGCCCTGCTGACGGGGCTCGTCCCGGTCTTGCAGACGACCACCCCCGCGGCGGCGTTGGCGCAGCGGGCGGCCTGATCATAGGGCATGCCGCAGGCCCGGCATGCCGCCAGCACGGCGATCACGGTATCGCCGGCGCCGGAAACGTCCACGACCTGCCGGGCTTCGGCCTTGATGAAGAGCGGTTCCTCTCCCTCGGCAAAGAGCGCCATGCCGCGCGCCCCCCGGGTCAGCAGCAGCCGGGGAACCGCAATGCGGCGGCAGAGATCCGCCGCCCCTTTTTCCAGATCTTCGCGGGCGTCGCCGCCGCAGCCGGAAACCGCGGCAAATTCCGCGCTGTTGGGCGTGACGCATTCGGCGCCGGCATAGCGCGTCCAGTCGTCCAGCTTGGGATCGACAAGAACGGGAATCCCCCGCGCCGCGCAGGCGGCAATGACGTCGGCGGCAAGGCAGGAGCCGTCCGGTCGGCGCAGCAGCGTTCCCTTGCCGTAGTCGGAAAGGATAACGGCGTCGCAGCCCGCCAGCGCTTCGGGCAGGGCCGCCTTCAGCGCGGCGTATTCCTGGGGGGAAAGCGGCGCGCGCGTTTCCTCGTCCAGCCGGATCAGCTGCTGCCCGTGCGTGACGATGCGTTTCTTGCTGGTGGTCGGACGTTCGGCGGAGACGATCAGCGCGGCGTCGATCCCGCCGTCGCGCAGGCGCCGCCGCAGAAGGCCTCCGGCGTCGTCGGCGCCGCAGACGCCCAGCAGCGCGGCGCGGCAGCCGAGGGACACAAGGTTGCGCGCCACGTTGGCCGCGCCGCCGGGGACGCTCCAGGTCGCGCGGACGCTGGCGACGGGCACCGGCGCTTCAGGGGATATGCGGCGCACGTCCGTTTCCACATAGGTATCCAGCATGGCGTCGCCCACGACGAGCAGGCGCGTCTGTGCAAAATCGGGCATCATGATTTTCTCCGGGGCAGACAGGAACGTTGTCGCAAAGCAGTAGCGCAGCGGGCGCGCATCCGTCAACGAGGCGGACGCGTGTTGCGGGAAGGGGGCTTCTGCGCTATGACAAGAGAATTATTTTTCACTTTTTTCCCTGCCGAGGTGCCATGTCCTCTCCCGTCAGCACTCCGTTTGAAGATCGCGCCTTTCTGCTCCTGCTGGCCGCGACCAGCCTCCTGTTTTTCTGGATGCTGCATCCCTTTTTCAACATCATTTTCTGGGCCGTCGTCATCGGCCTTCTGAGCCGGCCGCTTTTCGTCTTCCTGAGACGCCGGGGGATCGGCGCGAGTCTGGCCTCCCTGCTGTGCGTTCTGACCAGCCTTGTGGTCATCGTCGTTCCCTGCGTCTATATTTTCTATACCTGCGCCAATGAAATAAGCCAGCTGTACGCCCGGCTGCGCGGGGACGCCCACGCCCTTTCGGATGTGGTGGAGCGCCTGCGGGAGGCCGTTCCGGGCGCGCTGGAGCTGATCGAGCGGTTCGGCTACACGCCGGAAAGTCTCAAGGCCAAGCTCTCGGAACAGGCCGTGAAGGTCAGCGGCATTCTTGCCTCCAATACCGTCGCGCTGGGCAGCATCACGGTCAATCTGGTGATGGATATGGCCATGATGCTCTATCTGGCCTTTTTCCTTGTGCGCGACGGGGAACGCTTCCGCGCCCTGCTGATTCGGGCGCTGCCCTTCGGCGATCACCGCGAGGAACTGCTGTTCCAGAAGTTTGCGGAGGTGCTGCGCGCCACCGTCAAGGGCAGCGTTCTGGTCGCCGTGGCGCAGGGCGCGCTTGGCGGCGTCATCTTCGCCGTGCTGGATATCCGCGCTCCCGTGCTCTGGGGCGTGGTCATGAGCCTGCTGTCGCTCATTCCGCTGGTGGGGGCCGGGCTTGTCTGGGCGCCCGTGGCCGTCTATCTGCTGCTTACCGGCGAGATCGTTTCGGGGCTTGCGCTCATGGCCTACGGCGTATGCGTCATCGGCCTTGCGGACAATATCCTGCGGCCGCTGCTTGTGGGGCGGGATACGAAGCTGCCCGATTTTCTTGTGCTGCTGTCCACGCTGGGCGGTTTCATGATGTTCGGCATGGACGGTTTTGTCAGCGGGCCGGTTCTGGCCGTCTTCTTTGTGACCCTCTGGCAGATATTCATGGAAGAATTTTCGCAGGGCAGCGCCGGATCCTCCGGGACGGCCCGGCTGGAAAAGGGGCGTTCCTCATGAACGATCGTATGCGGCGACTGTCTCTCATTGCCTTTGCGCTGGCCTTCGTGCTGGCGCTGCTGCCCTATCTGGCGCGGGGCGCCGCGCTGGATACGCCGGTTTCGCCCGGGCAGATGGCGGGTTCCATGCTCATGTTCGGCTTTCGCGGAACCACGGAAGCCGAAGATCCCGTTTTCTGGCGCGCCCTGCGGGCGGGCCGGGTCGGGCACGTCGTGCTCTTCGACAGGAATCTGGCCGACGGCGGGCCCCGCAATATCCGTTCCCCGAGGCAGCTGCGCGCCCTGACCGACGCCCTGCGCCGCGCGGCGCCGTTCCCGCCGTTCATTGCCGTGGACGACGAAGGCGGCAGCGTGCGGCGCTGCAAGCCCGCCTACGGCTTTTCCGAACTGCCGTCGGCCGCCCGCATGGGCAGGGAACGCCCCGAACGCACCTGGGCGCGGGCCGAAAGGCTCGGCAGGGAGCTGCGATCCGTGGGCGTCAATGTGAATCTTGCGCCTGTGGCCGACGTCGCCACAAATCCGGGAAATCCCGTCATTGCCCGCCTTGAGCGCAGTTTCAGCCCCAGCCCGCAGATAGTTTCCCTGCATGCCTGGGCCTTCGGGCAGGGACTGGCCGCCGAGGGCGTGATTCCCGTTCTCAAGCACTTTCCGGGGCACGGCAGCTCGCGGCAGGACACGCATCTGGGGCTTGCCGACATTACGGAAACGTGGCAGGTCGCCGAACTGCAGCCGTTTCAGGAATGTCTGGCGGCGGGCTGGCCCGGCATGATCATGGCCGGGCATGTTTCGCATCGCGGTCTGGACCCCCTGTTGCCCGCCTCGCTTTCGCCCGCCGTCATTGAAGATCTGTTGCGGCGGCAGCTCGGCTGGCAGGGCGTGGTGATCAGCGACGACCTGCAAATGGAAGCCGTTGCCGGGCGGTATACGCTGGAGCAGATCATTCTGCTGGCCGTGGCCGCCGGCAATGATATTCTGATCTTTGGCAATAATACGAAAAATCCCGATCCCGCCCTGCCGGACAAGACGCATGCGGCCTTCATGAAGCTGCTGCGCGAGGGGCAGATTCCCGTGTGGCGCGTGCGGCAGTCCTGGGAACGCATAGAGGCGTTGCGCCAGACGCTCGGCGTGCCGCTGAGCGGGGCCTGCCCCCGGACCTTCTGAAGCGCGGCGGGCCCGGAAAGGACCGGCTTTCCTGGAGGCTTTCCCCGCGCATGGATTGCTAAAATGGCGGTTGCTTCGTAGAGTAGGGCCGACGGCCGGGCCTGGCGAGGCCGTGGGGCCGTCGTTAGCAACGAGGTGAATTTATGGGCGAAGTCATTTCTATGGATGTTCCGCCGCAAAAGACTTCCCGAACCCGGGCGCGGCTCTTGCTGGCGGCGGCGATCCTGCTGCTGGCCCTGCTGCTGGCCGGTCTTGCCCTTCTCTGGCTTTCCGGTTCTTCCGTGCAAAGTCGCTGGGCCGCGCTGGATGCGGAAAGTCAGGTGCTGACGGCGCCGTACAGCGCTCCTGTGGAAAACGTGTTCGTCAACGAGGGCATGCGGGTCGGCAGCGGGCAGGCCCTGCTGCGTCTGAGCAACGAGGCGCTGCTGCAACGGCAGGAACAGGCCGGGCATGATCTTCGCGCCCTGCGATCCGACATGGTGCAGCGCGAAGTGGCGACGGAACGCCTGCAGCG
Organism: uncultured Desulfovibrio sp.; assembly: GCA_944324555.1. GTDB lineage: Bacteria > Desulfobacterota > Desulfovibrionia > Desulfovibrionales > Desulfovibrionaceae > Desulfovibrio. The sequence goes on along the minus strand of CALUWU010000163.1, from coordinate 2,892 downwards.
CGCGCAGGCGGCGTGGGACGGCATGGTGTCGCGCCTGAGCATTACGCGCCACGAGGAAGCCCTGCGCGCCAGAGAGCGCGAACAGAAGAGCGTTGAGCATGTGCGCGCCCAGCTGGCGCTGCGCGGCATGGCGGCGACCGGCGGCCCCGCCTATGAAACGGCCATGCGCCGCGAGGCCGAAGCGCGCGCCGCGCTGGAACAGGCCGACAAGCGTTTTGAACAGGCCAATCAGGAACGGGCCGAAGCCGAGCGCGACGTGATGGCCCTGCGCGACGAAATTCAGAAGGCCAAGCGCGTTGCCGGCCCCTCCGCCGCCGCGACGCCCCCGTCTTCCGCCGCCGCGACGCCCTCGATTGACGGCGTGCTGACAAGCGCGCAGGACGGCCTTGTCGTGCGCGTGCAGGCGACGCCGGGCCAGACCGTGCAGCGCCAGCAGCCGCTGATGGAAATCGTGCCCGCGTCCAGCGATCTCTGGTGGATTCTGGCGTATTTCCCCGCCGCGCAGTCCGGCATCCTGCGACAGGGCATGCCGTGCAGCGTGACGGTCGGCGGCGGCGTGGAAAAGCTGGACGGCATCATCGAGGAGATTGCCCCGGAAGAGGCCCTGAACATGCCTGATCAGCGCGACGGACCGCGGGAAAACGTTGTTCCCGCCAAGATTCGCATTGCCGGCGTCGATATGCTGGCCAAGGGGTGGAAGCCGGGGCAACCCGTCGTCTGCGAAGTGAAGACGGGCTTTTTCCGCTGAGGCGTCACATGGAACATCTGAATCAACTCGTCATACTCTTTTTGCTGGCCATTGCGGTCAGCCTTGTCTGCAACAAGCTGAAAATCATGCCGATGGTGGGTTTTCTGCTTACGGGCGTCCTGTGCGGCCCCTCCATGCTCGGCATGGTCGAGGATCAGGAGGTCATCAATCAGATCGCCGATCTGGGCGTGGCCATGCTGCTGTTCACCATCGGCATCGAACTCTCGGTGGACGCGCTCAACAGGCTGAAACGCCCCGTCTTCATGGGCGGCAGTCTTCAGATCGGGCTGACCGTGGCCTTTGTGGCGCTGGTCTGCTGGCTGCGCGGCACGAGCGTGCAGTCGGGCATCTTCTGGGGATGTCTGGCGGCCCTGTCCTCGTCGGCCATTGTCTTGCAGATTTTCCAGAAAAAAGGCTATACCAGCACGCCTGTTGGCCGCATCACGCTGGCCATTCTTGTCTTTCAGGATATCATGGTCGCGCCCTTCATGCTGTGCGTGCCGCTTCTGGGCGGCGCGCTGACGCTTTCGATTTCCGAGGCGCTGCTGGCCGTGGGCAAGGTGATCGCCGTGCTGGGCGGCGTGCTGCTGGCGGCGCATTTCGGCCTTGCGCGGCTCATGGACGCCGTCATGGAGACGCGGGCGCGGGAAATCCTGCTGATGACGACCCTTGCGCTCTGCTTCGGCATTGCCACGCTGACGGAAAAGCTGGGCTTGTCGTTTTCCCTTGGCGCCTTTCTGGCGGGTCTGCTGCTGGCGCGTTCCCCCTACAGCATGAGCGTCGTTTCCGGCGTGCTGCCATACAGGGATATTTTCCTCAGTCTTTTTTTCATTTCCGTGGGCATGATGCTGGATGTGGGCTTTTTCATGCAGAACATGGGCTCCATTCTCATCTTTACGGCCATTTTCATTGTTACGAAGTTCCTCCTTTCCCTGCCCGCCGCGCTCATGCAGGGCTATCCGCTGCATACGGCGGTTTTCAGCAGTCTTGCCCTGGCGCAGGTAGGGGAGTTTTCCTTTGTGCTGGCGGCGTCCGGGCTGGCGCTGCATCTGTTCAGCATGGAGGAGTACCAGCTCTTTCTTGCCGCCAGCGTGCTGACGATGATGCTGACGCCCCTGCTCATTTCCATCGCGCCGCGCGTTTCGGACGCCATTGTCCGCCGCTGCAAGATCAAGGAAACGGAAAAGGAAACCGCCTCCGAGGCCTGTCCGCTGCATGACCATCTGATCATTGTGGGCTTCGGCATCAGCGGCAAGCATCTGGCGCTGGTGGCCAAGGAATCGGGCATCGCCTATAATATCCTCGAAATGAATCCCGATACCGTCAACCGCTACAAGGATACGGAACCCATCATGCACGGCGACGCGTCGCAGCCGGTGGTGCTGGAGCACCTGGGCGTGGAAAAGGCGCGCGTGCTGGCAATCATCATTTCCGATCCCTCGGCTGTGCGAGCCATTACCGAGGAAGCCCGCAGCATGAACCCGAATCTGTATATCGTGGCGCGAACCCGGTTTGTGACGGAGGTGGCCCCGCTGCGCCGTCTGGGGGCGGACGTGGTCATTGCCGAGGAGTTTGAATCTTCCATCGAGGTGTTCGGTCAGGTCCTGTCGCGCTATCTGGTGCCCCAGCAGAATATCGAGGCCTTTTCCGCGCGTTTGCGGCGGGCCAATTATCGCATGATCCGACGTATGAGCGTCGGCGTCAGCAATCTTTCGGAAATGGTCGATCGCCTGCCGGATATCGGCGTGCAGGCCATACGCCTTTGCGCCGATTCGCCCCTGTGCGGCGTGCGCCTTTGCGACAGCAACCTGCGGCGCGAGCACGGGCTGACGGTGGTGGCCATTCTGCGAGACAAGGAAATGATGCCCACGCCGGAACCGGAATGCGCCCTTCGCGCCGGCGACGTGCTTTATCTGTTCGCATCGACGGAAAAGCTGCTGGCCGCTCGTCCGCTGTTCGGCGGGACTACGCAGGAAAGCGCCGCCGGCGCCGTTTAGGGGCAGGACTCATTACGGTTTTCTTGAGGGGGAAGAAACCCCTTTTGCTCGCGGCAAAAAGGGGTTTCTTCCCCCTCAAACTCCCCCATCTTCCCCAAAACCCGCGCATAATGTACTGAGGTAATACATGAATTTTTATATGTTATC
>CALUWU010000162.1 GCA_944324555.1 uncultured Desulfovibrio sp. | reverse complement strand
TCTCCTGCATACTGCTGTTAATTGTCCTTCATCACTATAAACAGCTTTATTTCTGCCTCCAGACAGCTCTCACCACTCGCCAAGAAAACCGTTCCCCCCAGAAAGTCCCCATGCGCGTCAGCGTTTTTTGACCATCATCAGGGAAAGGTACTCTTCGGGGCGTCGGGCGATGGCTTCCGGTTCGGATTCCAGCGTTTCGCCCGGCATGGTAAGGCGTTCGGCATAGAGGATTTCAACGTTCTTTTCCCGGCGCAGGCGTTCCAGCAGGGCGGCCCGGCTGCGATAGGTCTTGAGGAGAACCGTGGTGGAGCCGGGGGGGAAATCCAGCGAGGCGGCCTGATCGGCGCGAAAGGAGGGGACGATATGCAGGCTTTCGCCGTTTTCGGCCAGAACGGTTCCGGCCCGCGCGGCGAGAGCGGCAAAGGAGGTGATGCCGGGCACGATTTCCACCTCGACGCCGGGAAGCGCCGCCCGGATGATTTCCAGCACATAACCGAAGGTGCTGTAGGTCATGGCGTCGCCTAGGGTGGCGAAGGCGCACTGCTTTCCGGCCCGTAATTCGGCCATGATCTCTTCGGCGTTGGCGCGCACCTGCGCGGCCCGCTCTTCGGGATTGCGCGACATGGTGAACATCTGGAGCCGGATTTCTCCGCGCGGCTCCAGCGATTCCACCACGTTCCGGGAAACGCTGTCGGCGGCGTTGCGCGAAATGACCGTAAACACGACGTCGGCGGCGCGCAGCACTTCGGCGGCGCGCAGGGTCAGATAACGGGGATCGCCGGGACCGATGCCCACGCCGTACAATTTTCCATATTGCATCAAATTTTTCCTTCACGAAAAAGAAGGAGGAAGGTCCGGCGCGGCTGGAGCGTCTTGCCTTTGAAAAAGGCGAAACGCGAGGCGGCGGCGCGCAGCCCGGCGAACCTTCCTCCGAAAAGAACCGGCCGCTTATTCCGCCTTGCCGGGCGCCGCAAGATCGATCACGGCGTGGCGGGCGTGTTCAAGGAACAGCCGCCGGATGCCTTCAATCTCTCCGAGGCCCACAAGGTGCGGCAGGGGCGTCATGCCTTCGGCCCGGATGCGCGAGGCCCAGGAGTCCTCTTCCGGCCCGGCAAGATCGTTGACCGCGTGATCGCCCGCAACCAGCATGAAGGGCTGGAGCCATACGCGCTTTACGCCCGCGGCCCGGAGCTGCGGCAGGACCCTGTCAAAGCTGTTGGCGCCTTCCACCGTGGCAAGCCAGACCAGCGGATCGGCCTTGTGGAAGGCCGTCGCCGCCGCGGCCAGAACGAGGTCCCCGGGGCCGCGATCGTTGCCGTGGCCCATGAGCACGACGGCGTCGCCCCTGCGACGCTCCGGCAGCGCGTCCAGAACCACGGAAACGACCGTATTCAAATCCTTTTCCGAAACAAGCAGCGGGTAGCCGACCTTTACGGACTTGAAGACGCCCGGATTCTTCGTCACGAACCTGACGATCATGCGTTCGAGCTGGCTGTACTCTTCCGCCGGCGCGATATGCAGCGACTGAACCAGAACTTCGTCCACGCCCTGATCGGCCAGTTGCCGGAGAGCGGCGTTGACGGACGGCACGTTTTCTCCCGCCGCCGCCAGCTTCTTGCGGATGATATCCGAGGTAAAGGCCAGCAGCACGGGGCCGTCGGCCTGCGCGCCGCAGGTTTTGACCACGGCGTCAATGGCCGGGCGGGCCTTGTCCACAGACGTGCCGAAGGCGACAAGCAGCATTCCGCCCTTTGCCCAGGCGGATGCCGCCGACAGCAGGCAGCACAACAGGACGGCGACAAAAAACCTCTTCATGGCAACTCCTTGCTCCAAACTCCGTGGAGCGGACGACGCGCGGGTCGTCCTCTATAAGCTTTCAGGTTGGTTTCCCGGCTCAAGGGTCTCCTGACGTCGCGCCTTCCCATGACATACGCCACAGTGGCCTTGTGCGACGGCATCGCCTTTCACGGTTGCGGGTCAGCGTCGGTTTTTACGAACTTCCCAATTATCCCGGAAAATCCGGGCGCCTGAAAACGGTTGCGTTGGAATGATTCTTCCTAGCCCGACAAGGGGGCTTCTGTCGAGTGGATAAAAAGGCTCCTCCCCGCGCCCGCGGAAACGATGCAACGATGCGCGGGTTTTGGGGAAACGATTGGCTTGAGGGGGAAGAAACCCCTTTTGCTTGCGGCAAAAAGGGGTTTCTTCCCCCTCAAACTCCCCCATCTTCCCCAAAACCCGCGCATAGTGTGCTGACGGATAAAGATGGACGTTGTTGTAACATATAATAATATATATTTTTTTGTATGTTGGCCCGTAGAAAACTTATCTTGATAATAAGTCCTGACCCCAGGCTCTGTTAACCCTAATTTTTCTATTTTTTCAAATAAATAAAAATTCATGCTCCACATAACGCTTGCAAGACGATTGGCGCATGGCCTGCGTTCCCTGTGAAAAAGCGCGTTGGGGGAAGGATGGGGGGTCTGGGGGGGATTACAAGAACGCCTT
>CALUWU010000161.1 GCA_944324555.1 uncultured Desulfovibrio sp. | reverse complement strand
GCGCCTTTTCAAAGGGGACGCAGGCCATGCGGCAGGCGCCTTTCAAAGGTTATGTGTAGTCTGTGTTTTTTTATTTATTTGAAATAAATAGAAAAAATGTGTTAACAGGCCCTGGAGCGTTTTGCCTTTGAAAAAGGTAAGACGCTCCAAAACGTTTCATCAGAACAATCCCCGGTCGCGAAAGCGCCCGCGTCTTCGCTTCGAGCGCCCGTCCCCCGTTGGCCCCGCCGTGAACCGGCGTGCCTTCGGGGGGCTTTTTTTCCGTTCGCGGAAAAAGCGCGGTTTTTCCACTCGCTTCGGGCCGGGGCGTTGTCTCGTCGTAATACGCTGTGGCGGCCCGGCGACGCGGATTCCCGCCCTCGTCCGCGCGTGGGCGGGGATAGTGCGGATGTGCGGCGCGGACGGCGTGGCGGGGGAAGGCTGTGCGTTCAGCCTCGTCCCCGTAAAGGGCATTCTTCCCTCCCGGCAGGACCAGAGTCCGCCAGACGAGGATGATCTGGGGATTTTTCTTCCGACGATGGGGATTTTTATTTGTAATTAGTTGATATTGTTTGTTATTATTTATTTTTGTGATTGCGAAGTTTTCCACAAGCTGGCGCGTGTGGCCGTGGCACGAAGAGAGAAGAGACGTAAAAGTTTGAGGAATGAAATTTGAAGGGAGCAGTATGCCAAAAAATGCCGGGCAAGAAAAGAGAAAAAGCTCTTTTTCAAGAAAAAGGGCGAAAATTTTTCTTTCGCGCCAGCCGGACGCCTTTCCGGGCGATTTTTTGTCGGACGAGAGAGAGGAGTCAGAAAAGACGCCCGGCGACGCGATTTTTTATAATATGGTGATTTTATAGGCGAATGCCGATGTTTGTGCGCACGATGAATGGAACCGCGCGTAATTTTTGATCCTTTTTCCTCTCCTGAGCGTTTGATCAAGAATCGTTCTAACCCGTCAGGGTAACAGCGTTTTTTTAAGAGCAAAATCTCACAACTATATAAAATTAAAAAAAGTATTGCCATAAAAACCGGGATGCCCTACAGTAAGTTTACTACATCCACATTGTAACGGATACGTAATGAAGCGTTGTCCACAACAAGGAGCCGATTAAATGAGCACGGATGTCAAGAGCATGCACATGGGTCAGATTACTTCTTTCTTCATCCCCACTGTTACTCTGGTTGGCGTAAACTGTTCTTCCCAGATTCCCGCCCGTCTCATGAGTCTTGGCGCGAAGAAGCCCCTGATCGTTACTGACAAGGGTATCGTCGCCGTCGGCATCCTGAAGCAGATTACCGATATTCTGGACGCTGCGAAGCTGACGTATGAAGTCTTTGATGAAACCGTGCCGAACCCCACCGACAAGAACGTCGAGGCGGCCACCGAAGCCTACAAGAAGGGCGGCTGCGACAGCCTGATCACCCTGGGCGGCGGCAGCTCCCACGACTGCGGCAAGGGCGTCGGCTTCGTGGTGAGCAACGGCGGCAAGATTCACGATTACGAAGGCGTGGACAAGTCTTCCAAGCCCTTCCCGCCCTATGTGGCCGTGAACACCACCGCCGGCACGGCGTCTGAAATGACCCGTTTCTGCATCATTACCGATACCAGCCGCAAGGTGAAAATGGCCATCGTCGACTGGCGCTGCACCCCCAGCGTGGCCATTGACGACCCGCTGCTGATGATGGGCATGCCGCCGTCCCTGACGGCCGCCACCGGTATGGACGCCCTGACCCACGCCGTGGAAGCCTATGTGTCCACCGCCGCCACGCCCATGACCGACGCCTGCGCTGAAAAGGCCATGGAATACATTAACCGCTATCTGCGTCGCGCCGTGGCCAACGGCAAGGACATGGAAGCGCGCGAAGGCATGTGCTACGCCCAGTATCTGGCCGGCATGGCCTTCAACAACGCCAGCCTTGGTCATGTGCACGCCATGGCGCATCAGCTCGGCGGCTTCTACGACCTGCCGCACGGCGAATGCAACGCCATCCTGCTGCCGCATGTGTGTCAGTACAACCTGATTTCCAGCCGTCGCCGTTTCGGCCGGATCGCCAAACTGCTGGGCGAGCGTACCGACGGCCTTTCCGCCACCGACGCTTCGCAGGCCGCCATCAAGGCCATCAACATCATCTCCAAGGACGTGGGTATCCCGGACGGCCTCATTGCCCTTGGCAAGAAGTACGGCAAGGAAGTTCGCGAGGAGGACATCCCCGTCATGACCGCCAACGCCCAGAAGGACGCCTGCGGTCTGACCAACCCCCGCATCATGTCCGACGCCGCCGTGGCCGCCATCTACAAGGCCGCCCTGTAATTCTTCCCTCCCCGATATAAAAAGCGAGGAGCCCCCGAAAGGGGGCTCCTTTTTGTTTTTTGTTCAGGGTCATTTCCGGGGATTCCCGGCGCGCGCCGCCTTGCGGGGAACGTCCTTGCCGGCCCCGTCGGGGCTGCGCAGCGTGCATTGATGATGATCCGCGCAGTAGGGGCAGGGCGCGCTCAACTGTTCGATGATGCCGCAGGCGCCGCTTTCGCGACCCGTGCAGTTGCGGCGCAGCTGCTCCAGCTGTTCCTTGAGGGCGGTCAGCGCCGCGATCTGTTCGCTTACGGCCGCGATATGACGTTCCACAAGCTCGCCGACCCAGCCGCAGCCCTCATGCGGATGATCCTTGAAGGCCAGAAGGTCGCGAATTTCCGCGATGTTCATGCCGTGGCGGCGGCAGTGCAGGATAAAGCGCAGCCGCTCCAGTTCCTCGTCGCCGTACAGGCGATAGTTTCCTTCCGTGCGCGCGGGCGTTTGCAGCAACCCTTCCTTTTCATAAAAGCGGATGGTTGCTGCGGGACAGCCTGTCGCCCGGGCCAGTTCTCCGATCTTTCGTTTCATGCGCCCTCGCTTTTCCGCTATCTTTCACATGATCCGCCAAAGGGCAACCGTCGTTTGCCGGCAGGCGGGAGCCGTCGCCCGCGCGCCTCTGAAAAAGCGCGCTGGGGAAGGGATGGGGGGTCTGGGGGGAAGGGAAACACCTCTCGCGCTAGCAGAGGGGTTTCCCTTCCCCCCAGAATACGAAGAATAACAGCCCCTAATCCCGCGTCTGGAAGCGCAGGACGCGCAGGCTGTTGGCAATGACGAGCAGACTGGCGCCGACGTCGGCGAAGACGGCCATCCACATTGTGCCGAAGCCCATGAAGGTCAGGGCAAGGAAGAGGGCCTTCACGCCGAGGGCGGCGACGATGTTCTGAATGAGTATGGCATGGACGGCGCGCGAAAGACGGATGAAGCGGGGGATCTTTCTCAGGTCGTCGTCCATGAGCGCGACGTCGGCCGTTTCCATGGCGGTATCCGTTCCGGCGGCGGCCATGGCGAAGCCGATATGGGCGCGGGCGAGCGCCGGAGCGTCGTTGATGCCGTCGCCGACCATGCCCACGGGGCCGCGGGCCGCCAGTTCCTCGACGGCGTGGAGCTTGTCCTCGGGCAGCAGATCGGCGCGGACTTCGTCGATGCCCGCCTGCCGCGCGACGGCGCGGGCGGCGTGGGCGTTGTCGCCGGTAAGCATGACGGTACGCAGCCCGAGGGCCGCCAGTTCCTTCAGGGCGGCGACGCCGCTTTCCCGGACGGTATCCGCCACGGCGATCAGCGCGCAGACGCCGTCGTCGTTCATGAGCAGGGTCGCGCTTTTGCCCTGGGCTTCCAGTTCATCGACGCGGCGCGCGATCTCGGGAGAGAGCGGCGCGACGCTTTCGGCCATGCGGCGATTGCCGAGGCTCCAGCGCCGTCCTTCCATGACGCCGCTGACGCCCTGTCCCGGATGGGCAACGAAATCCTCGACGGGCGCGGGTTCAATGCCGTCGAGGGCGGCCTGACGGGCAATGGCGCCGGAGACGGGGTGATCCGAGCGGGCGGCAAGGCCCGCGGCAAGGGACCGCGCATGCGGCAGATCGCGGAGCGGGACAAAATCCGTCTGACAGGGCCTGCCGTGCGTGACGGTGCCTGTCTTGTCCAGCGCGAGACAGCGCAGGCGGCGTCCCTGTTCGAGGTACAGACCGCCCTTGACGAGAATGCCCTGCCGGGCGGCGACGGCCATGCCGCTGACAATGGCGACGGGCGTTGAAATGACGAGCGCGCAGGGGCAGCCGATGACGAGCAGCACAAGGGCGGTATAGCTCCACTCCAGCCACGCGCCGCCGAAGAGCAGGGGCGGAAGGAGCGCGGTCAGCAGGGCGACGGCGAAGATGGCGGGCGTATAGAAGCGGGCAAAGGTATCGACAAGGCGCTGCATGGGGGCGCGGCCCGCCTGCGCCTCTTCCACGGACTTGATGATCCGGGCCGCGGTGGAGTCGTCGGCAAGCGCGCTGGAGGTAAATTCCAGTTCGCCGGCCTGATTGATGGAACCGGCATAGACGGCGTCGCCGGGATTCTTGGCGACCGGCATACTTTCGCCGGTTATGGGAGACTGATCGACGGCGGAGCGGCCGCCGACGACGACGCCGTCGAGCGCGACGCGTTCGCCGGGACGCACGCGGACGCGGCTGCCGACGGGAACGCCGGCGACGGGCATGCTTTGCCACTGCCCGTCGCGGAAGACCGTCGCGGTTTCCGGCGCAAGGGTCATAAGGGTGCGTATGGCGTCGCGGGCGCGCTCAAGGGAACGCGCCTCCAGGGCTTCGGACAGGTTGAAAAGCGTCATGACCATGGCCGCCTCGGGATAATGGCCGATGAGCAGCGCGCCGGTAACGGCGACGGACATGAGCGCGTTCATGTTCAGGTTGCGATTGCGAAGGGCAATCCAGCCTTTCTTGTAGACGCCGGAACCGCCGAGCATGACGGCAAGAAGGGCGAGAAGGGCGGAGAGGACAAGCGCGGCGTCTTCAAGCCCCGGGGAGACGACGCCCCAGTCGCGACACAGTTCCGCGATTTCGGAACCGAGCGCGAGCAGGGCGGCAAGGCCCAGCTTCCGCCAGGGAACCGCCGCCGCGGGGGCGGGGCCGGCGGCGTCGGGCGCGGCGAGGGCTTCGGGGATCATGTCGATGGAGCGCAGGGCTTCTTCTATGGGCGCGGTCGAGGGCAGGGAATGCCGCACCACGAGCACGCGCTGCATCAGATGAAATTCCAGCGCGTCAATGCCCGGCATGCCCGCGAGCTTGTTGCGGATGAGCGCCTCCTCCATGGGGCAGTCCATGTTCATGATGCGGTAGACGGCGCGGGTGGCGTCGCCGGGGCCGAGGGCGCGAAGATCGACGGCGCGCGCGGGAGCGTGATCGTGGCCGCAGCCGCAGGAGCGGGAGCCCGCTTCGGCCTCGCATTCATGATGATGCTCGCCGGGGCAATCGTGGCCGGCGCCGGCGGGCGCCGCGTGATCATGGCGGCAGGCGCAGGCCGTTTCCTGATTGTTCCGGGTTCCGTCTTCGGGACAGGGCGCGTCGGCCGCATGCTGCCGGCCGCACCGGAGGCACAGGGCAAGAGCTGTACTCATGATATTTTCTCCGTTGTTCGGCGGGCTGACGCCCGCACGGCTTTTTCTGTAGTTGTAGAGTGTGAAGCGACTTCAAGGTCAAGTTTTTTTTGCGCGGCGGACGGCGCCGCTGTCTGTGACTTTGGTATTTTTTTTGCATTTATATTTTCGAGGGGCGCGACGGGGAAAAGGAATCCATGCCGACGGCGACCTGTTATTTACATTTCGTTTGCATATGGATATACAAACGAAAAGAAAACTCGTCTTCGCAGCAAGGGCGTTCTCCGCTTTCGCGGCGACTTCCGTTTTTAGGCGCGGCAAATGGGAAACAGAATTGTCAGACGTCGTCATGACAGAAACCTGTCGCGGGCAATAGTGTCCGCCCGCCGTCTGCTTCACCGGAAAGACCTTGTTTCGCGGACCATGCTTCACTCGTTCTTTTCCTCCCGCTTCTACTCCTTCACCATCGTCGGCGCCGTCGCCTTTGCCGTGGCCGCGGTTCTGATGATGGGTTTTCTGCATGGCAAGGTGCAGCGCACCTTTCTCGACGCCATGCGAACGTACAACCTTCAGGGCATGTCCATTCTGTGCCAGATGGGCGGCGACTCGGTTGACAGCCAGCTTTCCCGCATTGAGCAGGAAATGCAGGACATGTCCCTTTCGTATGGCAGAATCCTGCTGGAAACGAAGGGAGAGCGGCGGGAGCGCCTGCTTGCCGGGCTGGTTCTTCATTCCGCCGAGGCCCGGAGCTTCTTCTTTCAGGGCGACCGCTACGCCGCCGACAGGGAGCGGGTTCCCGACTGCGTGCTGGCGGACGCGCTGGAAAAGGCCTGGAACGGCTCTTTCAATTTTGCCGGGCCCTCTTTCGACAAGGACGGAAACTACATCCTGTGCGCGCTCATGCCCTGCATGGCCGACGGCATCGTGAACGGCGTGCTGGGCGCGCAGCTGAACGCCTATGCGCTGAGCCAGTGGATTCGGCGTCTTTCCCCGCAGGGAGAGGCCGGTTTTGCCTATCTTTTCGACAGGGCGGGGCATGTTCTGGCGTCGTCCGCCGAAGACAGCCGCAAGGCGATTCTTGAATTTTATCTGGCGGAGAAGGAGGGGCGCCGCTCCGCGCGCATTGACGAAATGCGGCTGCTTCAGTCCGTGGCCCGGAACAGCGGTTCGGGCGCGGGGAGTTACGTCACGGGCTCCGGGAGTTACGTCTGGGAGGGCGAAAAGATTCACCTTGCCTACCGGGCGATCAAGGGAGCCCCCTGGGCGCTGTTTGTCGGTTTTGAGGAAAGCGCCCTGAGCAGGCAGGTCACCAGAACGGCGGAAAAGGCGCTTCAGGGCACCATCAAGTATTTTGTGCTGCTGGTAAGCGTCATTCTGATCATCGTGGGCATGACGCTTTTCGACGCGCTGCGAAACCGGCGGTTAAGCCTGCTGCTTGCCGAACAGAACTCCACCATCTCCCGGCAGACGGAAAATCTGATCGCGTCCGAAAAGATGTTCCGCTATACGCTGACGCAGTGCAGCACGCAGGTCATCGACTACGACGTGTCTTCGCGCATGCTGACGTTTTACAGCGGCAGCAGGAAGGACGTCTTCCCGGTTCCGACGGATGACGACTGGGGCGTGCTGCTGTTGCGCGACAAGGATATTTCCCCCGAAGCCCTTTCGGAAATCCGGGCGCTCGTGCGCGACGTGCTTGCCGGGGCGCCGCGCGAGTCCTGCGAATTTCGTCTTTACGACAAGGCGCGCGGCAAGGAGCAATGGCATCGCCTTTCCCTTTCCGGCGTGAGCGGCGAGGGCAGGGTCCTGCGCCGCCTTATCGGCATCATCGAGGATATTTCCGAGGCCAAGGAAGCGGAATACGATTTGCTGACGCGCCTTTATAACCGCAAGTCCACCGAGGAGATGATCCGGCATCAGCTGAAGGTGCGTCCTTCCCGGCAGCCGTATGCCTTCCTGCTGCTGGATGTGGACCGCTTCAAGACCGTCAACGATTCTTTCGGGCATCCCATTGGCGACCGGGTGCTTGAGGCGACCGCCGATCTGCTGCGCGCCACCTTCCGGGAAGAGGACATTCTCGGCCGGCTCGGCGGCGATGAGTTCTGCGTCTTTCTTTCCGGCGACCATCTGGAAAAGAGCCGCCTGGAAAGCGCTCTTGTCGCCCTGCGGACAAAGTCTCACGATATATTGAAGTTCCCCGCCGGAGAAAAGCCGCTGGTGAGCTTCAGCTGCGGCGCCGTGTTCAGCTGCTCGCCGCACAGTTTCGACAAGCTGTACGCCGTGGCCGACGAAGCCCTTTACCGCGTCAAGGAAGGGGGCCGGGATAATTTTGAGATTGTCGTCTGGGACACCGCCGCCAGAGAAGAACAGACGTCATAGAGCGTTTTGCCTTTGAAAAAGGCGAAACGCGAGGCGCGGCGGCGCCCGGCCCGAAGCAGACTCGTCATGATCCGCGTCGCCGGGAACGCTCTCCGACAAAAAAGGGGGGGGACCGCAGGTTTTCACCTGCGGTCCCCCCCCTTTTCCGTTCGGCGCCGGACTGTCTTCCGCGCCGCCGGGAGACGTTTATTTTTGAAGATCGCCTGTAACTGTTCGCCGCCCGACCCAGAGCGAGCGGAAAACTCGCGTTTTCTGTATATCAGGCGCGGGTTTTGGGGAAGATGGGGGAGCTTGAGGGGGAAGAAACCCCTTTTTGCCGCGAGCAAAAGGGGTTTCTTCCCCCTCAAAAAAACGTAATGAGCTTGGCCCTAGCGACGTTTCCACTCTTCGTAGGGGCCGTTGCCCTGACAGAGGCGGCAGCGGTCGCCGAAGCGGGCGGGGTAGTATTCGCCGCAGTCGGGGCAGCGGACGACGGGGCCCTTGCCCTGCCGGGCGAGAATATCGGGATGAATCTGCACGGATTCGGAGGACAGCATTTCAAAGGCGCCTTCGCGGATCTGGCGGGCAATGGCTTCGGAGTCCTGTTCCTTCTTGGGTTTTTCCTTGAGGAACCACGAGCGCACGTCGGGGAAGGGGCGGAGGCGTTCGGCGTCGAGCTTGACCCGCACGCCCTTGCCGGTGTGCTTGTCGTAGAGGGTCAGGGCGAAGATGCCCAGATTATAGACGCGCAACCAGCCGTTGCCGATGGTGCAGGGCGTCAGGAGCTGAATGGAGTCCGGCAGGCACTGCACCGTTTCGGAAACGGCGTCGAAAAGGACGCCTTCCGGCAGGGCGCGGCGGGCGGCTTCCACCATGTAGCCGCCGATGACGACGCCGGGGGCGGCGTGCCCGTGAAAGGCGAGCACCTGCTCAAGAAATTGATCGTGGCTCCACTGGCCGATGACGATGGGGTCCGCGGACATGCCGGCTGCTCCTTGTAGCTTGTAGGGTCGTTGGGAAAGGCGCGGGCAAGAGGCCTGCTACATGCCGAGCTGGGCGAGCATGTCGTCGATGGCGCTCTGGGAGACGCTTTCCTTGCTGGGTCCCTTGAGGGACTTGGTTTCGTCGGAAAGGACTTCGGAGACCTTGGTGCGGCTTTCGCGGAAGGCTTCCATGGCCTTGCTGGCTTCGGTGCGGAGGGACTCCATCGAGCGGGAGGGGTCCTTTTCCACGCCGTCCATGACAAGGCCGGACGAGAGGTACATGTCCACGACGGAGGCTTCGATCTCGTGCAGGGCCTTGACGACCTTCTTGATGCGTTGCCCGGTAAGGTCCTGGAAGGAAAGGGCGGTAATGATTTCGGTAAGGTCTTCGCCCAGTTTCTTGTTGATGTAGGTCAGGCGCGCAAGCTGGGCCGAGCAGGGTTGTCCGCTCTTGATGCTGCCGAGCAGGCGGGCGCTTTCCTCCTGACATTCCATCTGCGCTTCGACCAGTTCCATGATCCGCATGGTGGCCTTTTCGGTGGCCTCCATGATTTCGTTCAGCTGAGCAGATGCTTCGGTAAACAATTCGTCATGCCCCGCGTTAGGGTTTTTGCCGTCGCTCGATGCGCTGACAATTTCCTGATAGATGCGCCGCAGACCCTGGCGCATCTCGTCGCTGACCTGCTTGTAGACAGTGCTGTTGTTTGCCGTTACGTCGGACATGGCTGTTCCCGTGCCTCCCTGGCTAGTGTTCCGCCTGCGTGCGTCGCGGGGGCGTTCAGGCGGATAGGCGTCTGCAACGGTCTTGCCCGCGGATGCAGAAGCAGGGAAAGGACGGAGGCCTGCGGGAGGAGGCTGCCGTCGCTTTCCCCGGCAAGGATCGTATTACTTGTTGGTCTTGAGAAAGGTCTTGGCGCGCGCGGCCTCGGCGGAATTGGGGTATTTGCGGATCAGTTCGTTGAGGCGCGACTTCGCGGCCGCGCCCTGATTGATCTTGCTGAAGCAGATGCCCTGCTTGAGGTAGGCGGCGGGCGCCTTGGAGCTTTTGCCGTACTTGGTGATCACCGTGTCGTAGGCGAGGGCGGCGTCGGCGAACTGATTGCGCTGGAAGTAGCATTCCGCAAGGTAGTACTGGGCGTCGGGCGCCATGGAGTGATCGGCGTAGTTCTTGATGAAGTCCGAGAAGGAGCGCTGCGCCTCGTCGTAGCGGCGGGAGTTGAAGGCGTTGAGGCCGGCGTCGTAGAGCGCGAGGGAGATGTCCTTTTGCGGCGCGGGGGCGGCCTGCGGCTGCGGGCTGGCCTGGCCCCAGGTGCTGCCGGAGCCGGCGTTCTGCGCCTGACCGAAGTTGGCTCCGGCGGCGTAGGGGTTCATGTTGGCCGCGTCCTGCGCGGGGTTGTCGCCGCCGGGGGCGGCGACGGGGGCCGCCGGGGGCGTGGGTGCCGCGGCGGAGAGGGCGGGCAGGGCTTCGCCGAGGTTGAGGTTAAGGGCCATGCTGGTCTCGATCTGGCGCAGGGCGGCGTCGTGACGGTTGACGCGCTCCACAAGGGCGCGGGCGCCGCCCACGTTCTTGAGGTCGTCCACCTGGCCCTTGAGGGCGTTGAGTTCCTGACGCATGGTCTGCACCTGATTCCACATGTCGGCCTGAGCGGGTTGCAGCTGTTTCAGCATCATGTCGTGCTGCTGCACCTGCTGTTCCAGCGAGAGATTGCCGCCGCCGGAAGATGACGAGGACAATCCGCCGGCGGCGCAGCCGCTCAGGGCGAGACCGGCGCAGCAGAGGGCGGCGAAGGGGAGAAGGCGTTGACGACGCATGGCGCTACCTCATTCAGAAAAGTTTCTTGCCGGCCTTGCCGCGACCGGCG
>CALUWU010000160.1 GCA_944324555.1 uncultured Desulfovibrio sp. | reverse complement strand
CCCCCGAACAACAATACCTCGGAAAAGGCTGGGCCCTCTCGCGCTGGCAGCGACCGGATGGCGGCCGCAGGCCGTGCCCGTTGCGACGAAGGAAGCTACGGGCATCGACAGCAGCGCCGAGGGGTTTCCCTTCCCCCCAACCCTATGAATAACTTAGCGAATCTTCTTCAGCACGTCGCGGGTGGCTTCGAGCATGTACGTGAACTCGTCTTCGCTCAGCCAGTGCTGGAAGGGGAAGGAAACCATGCTGTCGAAGAAGGTATCGGCATTGGGGCAGTTGGCGTTGCCCATGCCGAGGCGCTTGTAGAAATCGTAGCGATCCAGCGGGATATACTGGACGACGCATTTCACGCCCTTTTCGTCGTGCATGGCGCGCATGAACCTGTCCCTCTGCTCGGGGCCGGTGACAAAGCGGGCCGCCAGCAGATGATAATTGTGGCGGGGGGAATCCTCGCGGTGGAATTCCAGTTCCGGGAAGTCGGCCAGCGCGTCAATAAAGCGCAGGGCGCGGCGGCGCTTTTCCGCGTTGATCTGATCGATGCGATCAAGCAGCTTCGCGCCCAGGGCGCATTCCACTTCGCCGAGGGAATAGTTGTTGGGCATGAGCATCTCGCCGCGCAGCGTGGGGATATCCACATTGCCCATAGCGGGTTTCCAGTAGTCCGGCCGCTCGAAATCGTAGGCGCAATGGCCGTTGTGACGCAGGGCGGGAAGAATGGCCTGCATTTCCGGATCGCGCAGATAGAGCATGCCGCCTTCGCCGAGGGTGGTCAGATTCTTGTGGGAATGGAAGCTGAAGGTTCCCATGTCGCCAAAGCTGCCGGCCTTGCGCCCGTCCAGCTCCGAGCCGATGGACTGGGCCGCGTCCTCGATGCAGAGAATGCCCTTGTCCTTGCAAAGGGCGGCAATGGCCGGCATGTCGGCCACATAGCCGTAGAGATGCACCACGACCACGGCCCGCGTGCGGGGAGTAATGGCGCGTTCGACGGTTTCGGCGGTCACCACGCGGGTATGGAGATCGATGTCGGCCCAGGCCATGACGGCGCCTTTCTTCACATACGGATAGGCGGACGCCGTAAAGGTATGCGACGGCATGACCACTTCGTCGCCGGGTTTGAACAGACAGAGCTGCGCGGACATTTCCAGCGCGGACGCGCCGTTCATGGCCGTGAAGCAGGAACCCTGCGCCACGCCCTGATAGCGGGCGAACTTGCTTTCAAATTCCTGCATGTGGCGGCTTTGGGTGAGCGGGTCGGCGTTTCGCATGGCCTCCACGACCACGGCGATTTCCTCCTCGGTATAGCGAATGGCGCGACCGCTGAAATTCACTTTGATGTCCATGCGTTCTCCTTGCAAAGCGGCGGCCCCCGGAGGGGCCGCCGCCCGGCGCTTACATGCGCTTGAAGCGCTCGATGACGTTTTCCCGGGTCAGGATCTTCTTGAAATCGGGACCGAGGCGGTTGGAAAGCGGCTTCTCGTGCACGATGCTGGCCTCGTAAAGGCCGTTGTACTGCTCGTCCGTCAGCCCCTGGCAGATGCCGGTCTTCAGGGAGATGCCCTGCTTTTCCATCATGCGGTACATTTCATGATATTCGTCGGGATAGATGTCTTCCTGCACCGACAGGGCATAGCAGTTCGCAATGTTGTGATGCATATGCAAAACCATGCTCAGGCCGGCGGAAATGGGATGCACCACGCCCACGAAACCGGCGGCCATGCCGCCGAGGTAGGAAGCGATCATCATCTTTTCGCGGTTCTCGTCGCTCATCATGTCCCCGTTCAGGAACACGTCGCGGCACAGATCGATGGCCTTGGAGGCCAGCGCGTCGACCACCACGTTGCGATAGGAACCGGAAAGGCTCTCGAAGCAGTGCATATAGGTGTCGATACCCGTAAAGAAATAGGTATCGCGGGGCACGCTGGCGGTCAGCGCCGGGTCGAGCAGCACCTGATCAAACATGGTGTAGTCGCTGTTCATGCCCAGCTTCAGGTTCTTGGCCTCGTTGCAGATGATGCCCGTGCGCGAGGTTTCGGACCCCGTGCCGGACAGGGTCGGCACGGCGAACTTGTAGGGCGCGGGATGCTTCACCAGCTCCCAGCCCTGATAGTCTTCGGCCTTGCCGGGGTTGGTCAGCAGGTTGCCCACGCACTTGCAGGTATCCATGACCGAACCGCCGCCGAAGGCCAGCAGCGCGCAGGGCGTCTTGCCGTCAAGAAAGGCCTTGACCTGCGCGGTATAGCCGTCCACGCTGTCCGTGGTGGGCTCTTCCGTGGTATCCACATAAATCACGAGATCGCCGTTTTCCACCGGCAGGCCGGCGGCAAGGTCGCGATCCTTGAAGAAGTGATCAAGAAAGAATATGGCCGGGCCGCCCTGGGCCCGCCGGGGGGCCAGCAGATCGCCCAGCTGGGCAAGAGCGCCCATGCCTATCATGTAGTGACCGACATTTTTCGCATTGCGGTACATGATTGCGTTTTCCTCGTGGGTTGAAGGGGGAATGATTCGCACATACGCCATAGCCGCGATTCTGGCAAGCGAGGCCGGCGCGGGCCCCCGCGCCGGCAGTCCGCGGCGGGACGGGCTAGACCCGCGCCCTCCAGGCGTCCACGGTGTTTTTCAGCAGCATGGCGATGGTCATGGGGCCGACGCCGCCGGGCACGGGCGTGACGGCCGAAGCTCGCGGCAGCACGCTGTCGTAATCGGCGTCGCCGCACAGGCCGTCGTCCGTGCGATTGATGCCCACGTCAATGACCACGGCCCCTTCCTTGATCATGTCGCCCGTGATCATGCGCGGCCGCCCCACCGCGAGAAAGAGAAAGTCCGCGCCGCGGCATTCGGCGGCCAGATCGGGCGTGCGCGAGTGGCAGATGGTCACCGTCGCGTCGCCGAATTCTCCGGGGCGGGCCAGCAGCAGCGCCAGCGGCTTGCCGACGATGTCGGAACGCCCCACGACCACGGCCTTCTTGCCGCGCGTGGGCAGGTTGTAGCGCCGCAGCAGCTCGATGACGCCCGCGGGCGTGCAGGAAACCATCCCCGGCAGCCCGAGGGAAAGCCGCCCCACGTTTTCGGGATGAAAGCCGTCCACGTCCTTGGCGGGATCAATGGCCAGCAGGCAGCGGGAAGCGTCCAGCCCGCGCGGCAGGGGCAGCTGCAACAGGATGCCGTCCACGTCGGGACGCGCGTTCAGCTCCCCGATAAGGTCGAGCAGCGCCTCCTGCGAGGTTTCGGCAGGCAGGCGATAGGGGAACGATTCGATGCCGACCTCCCGGCAGGCCTTTTCCTTGTTGCGGACATAGACCTGCGACGCGGGGTCTTCGCCCACAAGTATGACGGCAAGCCCGGGCGCGCGAAGGCCCTCCCCCCGGCGGGCGGCGATTTCTTCCCTGAGCTCGGCGCGCACGGCCTGCGCCGTAGCCTTTCCATCGATAATCGTCGTCATTGGCAAACCTCACTGGTCTGGGGTGATTTTCTTCGGGCAACCATAGCCCGCCGCCTCGCGTATCACAAGCGCGGGCGCTCGACCTTTGCCGGCGACTCTGGCATTCTGGGCGCCCGAAGACGACAGAACCGCGCATCGCGCAAGGAGGTTAGGCGGCTCATGTTGCAGGAACGCTTTACGGGCGAGGGAAAGGTGCTGCTGCTGGCGGGCGGCGGCAAGATATATACGGATATCGCGGCGCGTTTCGTCCGCAGCGAGCGCGACCTCGAAGAGATTGCCGCCTCTCCCTATTCGCGGGAGATCGTACGCAACATTCTTTCCAGCGGGCACAGGGCCGCGCTGGAATTCGATTATTTTCTCTTTGCCGTGGAAGGCTATTCGCGCGTGACGGAAACCCAGCTCGTCCGCAAGCGCCTCGCCTCCTACCTCATCAAGTCCGGGCGGGCGGAGCTGAGCGGCAAACGGGCCTTCTCCGTGGTCTACCCCCGCAACGCGCGCGACTTTGCCGCGCCCGTCGTCCTGCCCGACGGGCGGACGGCGACGCTGACGGGGCGCGATCTGGCCGAACTTTCCCGGCAATGGTACGAGGCGGGCGTCGAGCGGGGGCTGCCCGAGGAAGATCTGCGCTATCTCAAGCCGCAGGCAACGGAATTCAAGGCGATCATCGGCATGAACGCCCACGCCCTGCACGACTGGTTTTCCATCCGCTGCTGCCGCAACGCCCAGCACGAAATCCGCCACCTGGCCCGGACCATGCTGAAACTCTGCCGCGAGGCCGCGCCCGATCTCTTTGCCGGGGCCGGGCCAAGCTGCGCGCAGCTTGGTTACTGCCCGGAAAATCGCCTCCAGCATCCGCGCTGCAAGGGGCGCGTTCCCACAAAGGACGAGGCGCTGGCCATTCTGCGCGCGCACGGCGGCGGCCTGACGGAAATCCCCGGCGAGGACGACTAGGCTCAGGACTCATTACGGTTTTCTTGAGGGGGAAGAAACCCCTTTTGCTTGCGGCAAAAAGGGGTTTCTTCCCCCTCAAACTCCCCCATCTTCCCCAAAACCCGCGCATAATATACAGGCAGGCAAAGACGGCGTTTTCATAACCGGCGCGGCGTCCGGCGCTCCCCCTTTACGGGGACAGCGCCGGACGCCGTTGCGACAAGTCTACGACGTCCGTTGCAGGTCTTCCACCAGATGGCTCAAATCCTGCGCCTGCCGGGCAAGCTCGCCGACGGCCTCGGCGGACTCGTTCATGGTCCGGGCGATAACGTCGGCGTTCCGGCTCAGATTGCCAAGGGTGCGATTGATCTGCTCGCTGGCGGCCGACTGTTCCTCGCTGGCGGTGGCGATGGCGTGGATCTCGTCGGCGGTCTTTTCCACGTCGCCCACGATATCGCCAAGGGAATTGTCGGCGGCAAGGGCCAGCTCCGTCACCTGTCCGATCTGGGTGACGGCTTCGTCCATGGCGTGCATGCTCTTAGCCATGCTGCGCTGAATGGCGTTGATGACGCCGCCGACCTCGGACGTGGACGCCATGGTCTTTTCGGCCAGCGAGCGCACCTCGTCGGCGACCACGGCGAAGCCGCGCCCCGCGTCGCCCGCGCGGGCCGCCTCGATGGCGGCGTTCAGGGCGAGCAGGTTGGTCTGATCGGCGATATCCGAGATCACGCCCATGATGCGGGTAATGGCGAGCGCGTGCTGATTCAGCTCTCCCATGTCCTGCTTGAGCGCGAGCGCCAGTTCATGCACGCGCTGCGTGCTTTCCTGCGACTGCTTGACCAGCCCGGCGCCCTTGACGGCCTGCTCGCGCGTTTCCATCGAAACCGTGACGGCAAGCGAGGCGTTGCGGGCGACTTCCTGCGTGGTGCTGCTCATCTGGTTCATGGCCGTCGCGGCCTCGGCCAGATGCGAGGCGGCTTCGCCCACGCGGCGGTTGCTGTCTTCCACCTGGGCGGAAAGCTGCTCCGCCGCCGAAGAGATGACGCCGATAATGCTTTCCAGCCGGGTGGCCGCGGCGAGCATGCCCTCGCGGCGGGCGCTTTCGGCGCGGCGGGCGGCTTCCTCGGCCTTTTCCCCCGCCTCCCGGGCCGCCTGTGTGGCCTGTTCGGCCTGTTCCGTCTGTCGCCGGATATCAAGGAACATGCGGTTGAGGTTTTTCGTGGTTTCCAGAATGCCCTGGGCCAGCATGCCGACCTCGTCGGCGCGGCGAGAAATGCCTTCCATGCGCCTGTTTTCCGCTTCGGAAAACTCCAGATGCCCCTTGCCGAGCTTCTGAATGTGTCCCGCGGCGGCGCCGAGCGGCTGGGCGATGCCGCGCGCCATGAAGAAGATGATGCCGGAAACGAGCAGGATGGACAGCAGCACGGCGCCGATACAGACGTGCAGCAGGGTGGATATGCCGTAAAGGATATCGTCCTTTTCCACGGAAACCACGATCAGCCAGCCCTGTTCGGGCAGGCTGCGGAAGGCCGCCATCTTTTCCACGTCGTTCCACTCGTAATCCAGGGAGCCGTTCTGCTGCTGCAGGATGCTCTGCATCCACGGCAGGTGGCTGTCCTGATCGCCGATGTACTCCCTGTTCGGGTGCATCAGCAGCAAGCCGGTATCCTGATAGATCATGCAGATGCCGGTTTTCGCGAGGCGGATCTGGCTGGTGGAAACGGCCGCCAGCGCGTCCATGCTCAGCCGGGCGGACAGCACGCCAACGGTCTTTCCCCCCGCGCCGTAAATGGGAACGGCCATCAGCAGGGAGGCGCCGCTCTGCTTGTCAAACGTGGTCAGGAATCCCGTGCCGCCGCCCGTCGCCTTCTTGAAATACGCCTGATCGGCGCGCGAGGTCTCCGGTTGCGGCTCGTTGTCATGCACGACCACGCGACCGTCGAGCGCGATGACCGCCACCCCCGTCACCTGCCCGTAGGATTTTCTGAACGCGCCAAGCACGGGCAGAATTTCCTCCCTCAGGGCCCGGTGCTGCTCGTTGTCGCCGTTGCGACGATAATTTTCCAGCATGCGGCGCAGGCTGGCGAGGCTGGCCTCGTTGCTCAGGCTGACGCGCATCATGTCGAGCAGCCCCCGCAGCTCCCGCCGCTGGGCGTCGGCCGCAAGAGACATCTCCTCATGCACGAGGCCGCTCATGTTGTCTTCCGCGATAAAGAAGCTGATGCCCGTCAGAAGCAACAGAACCGCCACGCAGGGAATCAGAATGCCGATCAACATCTTTTGAAATATGCCAAGTTTCATGACGGCTCCTCATTCGAACGTCCGGTTTTTCCGTCGTTCCTCCCTTTACGCGACCGCCTGCCCGACGGCCGCGTCCCGCGCGTTGCGCGCGGGCTGTCGTCAGAATACGCCAAATTTGTCGCGCAGTCATCCATCCGGCCCGGCGCGCGCCGGGGCGGCGCCTCAGCCCAGCAGCGTCGCCAGCCGGATGCCCAGACGCAGGGCCAGCAGCCCCAGCGCGATCTGTCCGCCCACATTCAGCAGCAGGGCCCCCCAGTTTCCGCCCTCCAGCAGGGCCTGCGAGTCAAAGATGAAGGTGGAAAACGTGGTAAAGGCGCCCATGAATCCCGTCAGGATAATCACGCGGGCGCTGTCGCTTATGATATGCAGAATGCCCGCCGCGGCCCAGACAGCGCCGAAGAGAAAGCAGCCCAGCACGTTGACGACAAAGACCCCCCACGGGAAACCGCCCCCCAGCAGGGCGCCGACCGCCGACGTCATGCCGTAGCGGGCCAGACTTCCCAGCGCGCCGGCCAGACAGAACAGCAGCAGTTGACTGAAACTCATATGCGCCTCCTTGACATCCACATCCCGATCTTGTTTTGCGCTTCCGGCGGGCCCGTCATTCCGCCGCGCCCGCAAGGAGAGGAACAGGGCCGCCCTATCGCGACGCCCGCGCAGAAACGACGCGCCTCTGAAGGAGCGCGTACAGCGGCAGGGCGCAAAGCTGAATCGCGACCGAAAACAGCGTGAGCCGCGCGGGATCGCGCTCGTACAGCCAGCCCATGAACCAGCTTCCCAGAAACCAGCATATCCCCAGGCAGGACTCGAACGCCCCGAAGCTGACGGAACGCCGGTCGCGCGAACTCAGGGATACGACCGCGGCCTTGAACACGGATTCCTGCGCGCCCATGCCTGCGCCCCACAGCACGACGCCCGCGAGCGTCGGCAGCAGACTGTCCGCGCGGAACAGAAGGACGGCGCAAAAGGCCGAGACGCCGCAGGCAACCAACAGGGAAATAAACTTTACCCTGTCATAAAGCCAGCCCCAGAAGAGCGCCGCAACGGCGTCCGCAAGCATGGCAAGGGCATAGAGCAGCGGCAGGAACCGCTCTTCAATCACATTCTCCCGGGCCAGATGCATGGTAATGAGAGGGAAATCCATGAAACCGAGCCCGAACAGGCCGACCGCGACAAGATACAGGATAAAATCGCCGTTCGGCACGGAAACTTGAGGCCTGCCGGCGCGCTCAAGCCCCTCGGGATGCGGAAACCGGCGCCGGACCAGCAGAAGAACGCACAGGCACAGCGCGGCCGGCGCGGCCAGAACGGCAAAGCACGAGGCAAACGCCTCAAGAGGTTCCGCCCCCTGACTGAACCAGAGCACGCCAAAAAGCAGCGCTGGCCCAAGAAAGGCGCCGATCTGATCCAGACATTCCTGCAAGGCAAACGCCTTTCCCGCCCCTATCCGCGAGGCCGCGAAGGAAAGCAGCGTATTTTTTGCCGGCTGCCGGACGGCCTTTCCGATCCTTTCCAGCAGGATCAGCAGGCAGGCCGCCTGCCAGCCGTTTTCCGATACCAGGGCAAGACAGGGAACCGCTATCAGGGAAACGGCGTAGCCCAGCAGCATCATGCCCCAGTAGCGCCTTGTCCTGTCGGCAATAATACCTGTAACAAGGCGCAATCCATAGGCAAGCAGCTCTCCGAAGCCCATGACGAAGCCGAGGCCGGTCGCCGAAACGCCCAGCAGCGGAAGATACGCGCCGTAAATGCCGCGCGCCCCCTCATGGGTCATGTCCGCCAGCAGGCTTACCACGCCCATCAGAACCACGAACGCCAGCGCGGCTCCCGCCGGATGCGGGAGACGGGAAAGAGACCGCATAACATTTCCTCCGGGAAAGGGATTTTCCGTTCCGCGCGGCCCCCGCCCAAAAGAAAGGGCAGCGGCCCTTACGGACGCTGCCTCAAGAAAAAACGCCCGCCGACGCCGGAAAAAGGCGTCGACAGGAGTCATCAGCACATGCGGTTCAAGGGGGACTCCATCCCCTGTTTCCCGTTTCCTTACGCCATGCCTCCCGTCGTGTAAAGCACGGCGCCCGCGCCCCGCGCGGAAAAGGAACGAGGAGAAAACCTTGCGGTTTTCTCCTCGAAAAAAAGGCCGCGCCGCCCGAGAAACGGCGGGAGGAAGGGGACGCCCGAAAGGGGTTCCTTTCTCCCGCCGGAACAGACGGCGGCCGGGAAAGGTCGTCGCGCTACACCTTGGCGGCCGTGCGGAGATCGGCGACGGCGTCGGTCTTTTCCCAGGAAAATTCCGGCAGCTCGCGACCGAAATGGCCGTAGCACGAGGTTTTGGAGTAAATGGGACGCTTCAGGTCGAGGCGCTTGGTGATGAAGTAGGGGCGCATGTCAAAGACTTCGCGCACGGCCCTGGTCAGCACTTCGTCGGGGATCTCGCTGCTGCCCTGCGAAGAAACCAGGACGCTGACGGGATCGGCCACGCCGATGCAGTAGGCAATCTGCACTTCGCACACGGGCGCCAGACCGGCGGCAACCACGTTCTTGGCGATGTAGCGGCCCATGTAGGCGCCGGAACGGTCCACCTTGGAGGGGTCCTTGCCGGAGAACGCGCCGCCGCCGTGATGGCCGCTGCCGCCGTAGGTGTCCTGAATGATCTTGCGGCCGGTCAGACCGCAGTCGCCCATGGGGCCGCCGATGACGAAACGGCCCGTCGTGTTGATGAAGATCTCGCAGTCCTTTTCGTCGAAGTAGCCGGACGGCTCCAGAATGGGACGAATGACATGCTTTTTCACGGCTTCAATGATATCGTCCTGCGAGGCGGAAGGCGCGTGCTGGGTGGACACCACCACGTTGTTGATGCGCACGGGCTTGCCGTCCAGATATTCAAAGGAGACCTGGGTCTTGCCGTCGGGGCGGAAGAAGGGCACCGTGCCGTCCTTGCGGACCCTGGTCAGCTGCTGCGAAAGCTGATGCGCCCAGTAGATGGGGGCGGGCATGAGCGTGGCGGTCTCGTTGCAGGCAAAGCCGAACATCATGCCCTGGTCGCCCGCGCCCTGATCTTCGGGAGCGGCGCGCAGCACGCCCTGCGCGATGTCGGGCGACTGATGGTCGATGGAGGAAATGACGGCGCAGGTATCGGCGTCAAAGCCCATGTCCGAGCTGGTATAGCCGATGTCGTGAATGGTCTGGCGCACGACCTTGGGCAGATCGGCATAGCCCGACGTCGTGATTTCGCCGGCGATGACGGCCATGCCCGTGGTCACCAGCGTTTCGCACGCCACGTGCGCGTTGGGGTCCTGCTCCAGCAGGGTGTCGAGCACGGCGTCGGAAATCTGGTCGGCCACCTTGTCGGGATGGCCTTCGGTCACGGACTCGGACGTGAAGAAATATTTTCCTTTGGTCTGCATGAAAAACTCCTCGGGGAAGGCGGCGCGACGATTGCGCGCGGCCGATTTACAGGGACAGCAGGATATTGTCGATCAGGCGGGCCTTGCCCATGCGGACGGCGCAGGCCATGAGCGCGGGCTTGCCCGCTTCCAGCGTATCCAGCGGCCGCATCGACTCGGGATCAACGACGGACAGATAATCAAGACGGCCCAGCGTCAGAAATTCCGCCCAGTGCACGAGCACCGCGTCGCGCAGAATCTTGACGCGCGCTTCGCCCCGCGCGGCCAGCTTGCCGGCCAGCTGCAACCCCCGTTGCAGCTCCGGCGCCTGCGCCCGCTCTTCCGGCGTCAGATAGACGTTGCGCGACGACATGGCCAGCCCGTCGGGCTCGCGCACGATGGGACAGGTCTCGATACGCACGGGCACGTTGAGATCGCGCGTCATGCGGCGCAGCACGGCCTGCTGCTGCCAGTCCTTCTGGCCGAAAACCGCGATGTCCGCCTGCGTGAGCATGAACAACTTCATGACCACGGTGCAGACGCCGCGAAAGTGCGTGGGCCGGGAAAGACCGCACAGGCCGTGCGACAACTCCGGAACTTCCACCCACGTGGCGTGATCCGGCGCGTACATGGAGCCGTCCTCGGGAATGAACAGCACGTCGGCGCCGCGACGCTCGGCAATGGCGGCGTCCCGCTCGTGATCGCGCGGATAGGCGGACAGATCCTCGTTGGGGCCGAACTGGGTAGGATTGACGAACAGGCTCACCACCATGCGCCTGGCCAGCGGACGCGCATGCTCCATCAGGCTCTCGTGCCCCGCGTGGTAGTAACCCATGGTGGGCACAAGGACGACGTCCTCGCCCGCCGCATGCCATTGGCGGCACTGGGCCGCCAGCTCCTGGGGTGTCGTTAATATCTGCATATCAAGCTATGGTAATATAGTTGCTGGGAAATTCCTTATACATGCCGCGCGCCTTCTTGTAAAGCACAAGCTCCCCCTTCCCTCGCGCCGCTCTTTTCGTCCGGGGGAAAAGCGGCTATGCTGCCCTCATGAAACCGAACGACGACAGCTTTTCCTTTTCCGCGGAAGACGCCGCCCCCTGCGCCGGCGTCTGCCCGCTGGCCCGCATTCCCGAACCCGTCTGGAAGCACTGGCTGCGCCTGCCCTTCCGCAGGCGCCACCCCTGGATTTTCCGTCTGGGCGTCCTGCTGGCGATAGCGCTGGCGGCGGGCGCGCTGCTGGCCGGCAACGACGAGACCTTTGGCGACGACGGCATCGCGCTGGTTTCCATCTCCGGCCCCATCGTCGATATCGGCCCCAAACTGGACTGGCTGCACAAGATCGCCGCCAATCCGCGCGTCCGGGGCGTGCTGGTGCGCGTGGACTCCCCCGGCGGCGGCGCGGCCGCCTCGCAGGAACTCTACGCGGCCCTGAAGGAAGTGGCCGCGTCGCGTCCCGTGGCCGTCTCCATGGGGAGCACGGCCGCTTCCGGCGGCGTCATGGTCGCCATGGCGGGAACGCGCATCTTTGCCAACCCGTCCACGGTCACGGGCAGCATCGGCGTGCGCATGGACATTCCCCAGCTCCGCCCCCTGCTTGACAAGATCGGCATCGGTCAGGAAACCCTTACCACCGCCCCCTACAAGGACGCCGGTTCGCCCCTGAAGCCCCTGACGCCCGAACAGCGCGCCTACTTTCAGGAAGTGCTGGACGACATGCACGCGCAATTTGTGGATATCGTGGCCTCCGGCCGGCGCATGCCGCGCGAAAAGGCCGCCGCGCTGGCCGACGGACGCATCTTCACCGGGCGCGAGGCCCTGCGCCTCGGCCTCGTGGACGAGCTTGGCGGGCAGACCTCGGCCCTGCGCTGGCTTGCCGTGAACTGCGGCGTTCCCGCCAGCCGCCCGCTGATCAAGAAGCCGGAAGAAGGCTTCTGGCTGGAACGGCGCCTGAAAAGCTGGTTCGGTCTGGCGCTCTCCACGCTGGACCCCTCGCCGGCTCCTGCCTTCCTGTATCAGCTCTGATAAAAGCGCCCGGGGCGCCTCGCGGCAACGGGCGCCCCTTCGCGCCGTCCCTTCCCCGCAACTTTCCGCATTTCCGAAAAAAATCTTTCATGGAGCCCTCATGTCCGGCAATACCTTCGGGCGACTGCTGCGCCTGACCACCTACGGCGAATCCCACGGCGCCGGCCTCGGCGGCATTCTCGACGGCTGCCCCGCCGGCCTGCCCCTGAGCGAAGAAGACCTGCAGCGCGAACTCGACCTGCGGAAGCCCGGCGGCGGCCCCGCCTCCACGACGCGCAAGGAATCGGATACCGTCCGCCTCCTGTCCGGCGTCTTCGAGGGCGTCACCACGGGCACGCCCATCGCCTTCCATATCGCCAACGAGGATCAGCGCTCCCGCGACTACGGCAACCTTGCGAACGTCTTCCGTCCGGGGCACGCCGACTGGGGCTATTTCCACAAGTACGACGGCGTCCGCGACTATCGCGGCGGCGGGCGCTCCTCCGGGCGGGAAACCGTCGCCCGCGTGGCGGGCGGAGCCATTGCCGGGAAGCTGCTCGCCGCGCGCGGCGTTCACGTGCTGGCGGCCTGCATCGAGCTGGGCGGCAACGCCGTGCCGCCGCAGGAAATAGACATGGACGGCGCGCGCGAACGCCCCTACTTCGCCGCGTCGGACGCGGCGCCGGAACACTGGGACGCCCGCGTGCGGGAGGCGCGCAACTCCCGCGACACGCTCGGCGGCATCGTGCAGATCGTGGCGCGCGGCGGGCCCGCCGGTCTTGGCGAACCCGTCTTTGACAAGCTGGACGCCGTTCTGGCCCATGCGCTCATGAGCGTGGGCGCGGTCAAGGGCGTGGAAGTGGGCGAAGGCTTCAACAGCGTCTGGCTTCTGGGCTCCCAGAACAACGATCCGCTCCACCCCGGCCCGGACGGCGACATGGGCGGCCGCGACAACTTCGACAGCAATCACGCCGGCGGCATCCTCGGCGGCATTTCCACAGGACAGGAAATCGTGCTGCGCGCGGCGGTCAAGCCCATCGCCTCCATCCCTCAGGAGCAGCGGACCATCGACAAGGACGGCAAGCCCGCGTCCGTTCTCGTCGGCGGACGTCATGATCTGGCCGCCATTCCCCGCATCGTTCCCGTCCTTTCCGCCATGACGTCCCTCGTCCTGGCCGACATGCTGCTCATGCAGGAACGAATGGCCTGCGGCAAGGGCGCGCGCTGATGAGCGATCTGCCCCTGCTTTCCTCTCCCGACGTCGCGGAACTGACCGGAACCCTGGAGCGCGTGGTCTTTCATAACCCGGAAAACGGCTATACCGTCTTCCGCCTCGCCCCGGACAGGGCGCAGCCCGAAGAATCCAGGGTCCGGGGCGCGCCGCCCCGGAGCGTCAGCCGCGATCCCGTCACCTGCGTGGGCCATATCGTCAGCCCTCAGGCGGGCGCGCACGTGCGCGTGGAAGGGCGCTGGGTCAACAACCCCCGTTTCGGGCGGCAGCTGGAATTCTCCCATATGGAGGAAATGCTGCCCGTCACCAGCGAGGGCATACGCCTCTACCTTGCCTCCGGCCTGATCAAGGGCGTGGGCGAGAGCCTTGCCGGGCGCATCGTGGACGCCTTCGGCGCAGACACCATCCGCATTCTCGACGAAGAGCCGGATCGGCTGCTTTCCGTTCACGGCGTGGGCAAGAAAGGTCTGCAACGCATCAAGGAAAGCTGGGCCGCCCATCGGGGCATCCGCGATCTCATGCTCTTTCTTCAGCCGCACGGCATCACGCCCGCCTATGCGGTACGCATCTACCGGGCCTACGGCGCCGAGGCGCTTCAGGTCGTGCGCGAAAATCCCTACCGGCTGGCCATGGACATCCACGGCATAGGCTTCGTCACGGCCGACGCCGCCGCCCGCAAGCTGGGTTTTGCCGAACAGCACCCGCTGCGCGTGCAGGCGGGCATTCTCTATCTGTTGCAGAAGGCCTCGGACGACGGGCATATCTACCTGCCGCAGAAGGAGCTTGAAGAAGCCGCCTGCGCCGCGCTCGGCGTCGACGTACAGCTTGTGCGCGACGCCCTGAACGCCCTGGAAGACGACGAACGCATCGTTCGGGAAAGCCCGGAAGAGGCCGGAACCCTCGCCCCCGGCGAGGACGCCCTGCGCGAGGAAGGCCCCGGCGTCTACCTCCGCCGCTTCCACCACTACGAATCAAAAATCGCCTTCTACCTGCGCCGCCTGCTGCATTCGCCGAAGTCCGTCCGCTTTCCCGACCCCGACGCGCTGGCGGAACGGATTGCCTCGGCGTTGCCCATCACCCTCGCCCCGGAACAGCTCGACGCCGTCCGCACCGCCGCCCGCAGCAAGGTCATGGTGCTTACCGGCGGCCCCGGCACCGGCAAGACAACCATCATCAACGCGATCATCAATCTTTTTGCCGAAGTTCGCGCAAAAATCCTTCTTGCCGCCCCCACCGGACGCGCCGCGAAGCGCATGAGCGAGGCCACCCGCCGGGAAGCCCGCACCATACACCGCCTTCTGGAGTACTGCCCCAAGGAAGACGGCTTCGCCCGCAACGAGGACACGCCGCTGGCCTGCGCCCTGCTGGTGGTTGACGAAGCGTCCATGATGGACGTGCAGCTTTTCTACCATCTGCTCAAGGCCGTGCCGCTGGGCGCGACGGTCGTTCTGGTGGGCGACGTGCATCAGCTCCCCTCGGTGGGGCCGGGCAACGTGCTGGCCGATATCATCGCCTCCCGCGCCGTTCCCGTGGCCGAACTGACGGAAATTTTCCGCCAGTCCGCCGAAAGCGAAATCATCTGCAACGCCCACCTGATCAACAAGGGCGAAGTTCCCTCGCTGGAATCCAGCAAGGATCGTCTTTCCGACTTCTATTTCATTCGCCAGAGTCCCCCGGAAAAGGCGGCGGACATGATTGTGGATCTCGTCCGCAATCACATCCCGCGCCGCTTCGGCCTTGATCCCGTGGACGATATTCAGGTGCTTACGCCCATGATCAAGGGCGAAGTGGGCGCGTCGGCCATGAACCGGCGCCTTCAGGAAGCCCTCAACCCCAACGGTCTGGAAGTCCGCAAGGGGGATCGCGCCTTCCGCCTTCACGACAAGGTCATGCAGATCCGCAACAATTACGACAAGGACGTCTTCAACGGCGACATGGGCCGCATCAGCCACATGAGCCCGGCGGATCGCAGTCTGAGCGTGGATTTCGACGGGCGCGTCGTCCCCTACGACTTCGACGATCTCGACGAGCTCGCCCCCGCCTACGCAATCTCCATTCACAAGTCCCAGGGTTCAGAATACCCGGCCGTCGTGATCCCGCTCATGATGCAGCACTACGTGCTTCTTCAGCGCAACCTCGTCTATACCGGCGTCACGCGCGGCAAGCGGCTCGTCGTCCTCGTCGGCGAAAGCCGCGCCCTGCACATGGCCGTAAAAAACAACAAGACCCACAAGCGCCACACCCGCCTTGCCCTGCGCCTGCGCGGCGTCGATTAGAGAGGGTTTGTTTGGGGGGAAGGGGAACCCCTCTGCTCGCGCGAGAGGGGTTCCCCTTCCCCCCAAGCCCCCCATCCCTTCCCCAGCGCGCTTTTATCGGGAGGATGAAACACGCCGGGGACGCCGCCGCTTTCCCCGCGACGAACGTCCCCGGGAACATTCCATTTTATTTGTTCAGGAGAAGCCCCCCTGCCGGCGCGACAGAGCCCCCCCCTTCCCCCGGGAAGGCGGTCCCGTAGTTCTTTCAGCCCCCCATCCCTTCCCCGGCGCGCTTTTATCGGGAAGATGAAACATGCCGGGGACGCCGCCGCCTCGCGTTTCACCTTTTTCCAAGGTGAAATACTCATGCCGCCGGGGGACGGCGACTCAGGGAAAGACGACGGGATAACCGGGCTGTTTCAACGTTCTGATTAAAAGTTTTCGGTAGAGGGATGGGGGTCCGGGGGAAGGGAGACCCCCTTTTTCAAAAGGGGGTCTCCCTTCCCCCGGCGCATACACGCTTCCAGCGATTCCACGCTTCCGGCGATTCCGGCGCCGGGGGCAGCAGTCCCGCAGCATCTTG
>CALUWU010000159.1 GCA_944324555.1 uncultured Desulfovibrio sp. | reverse complement strand
GATTTGCCTGACGGTTTTCTTCCCCCTCAAACTCCCCCATCTTCCCCAAAACCCGCGTATGCGCCGCCGCCTCGCGTTTCACCTTTTTCAAAGGCACAATACTCCAAGCCGGGAGAGAGCACAGGCTCTCCCCCGGCAGACTTTAAGACCGGACGCGCGCCGGACCGTCGCGGACGCGACAGGCCGGGAGCGACGGAAGCGGCGGACGGGAAGGCCTTCCCCGCCTTACAGAAAGGCTCGTACAAGACAGATCAGGCCGGCCACGCCGATAATGACCAGCAGCACCCGCTGAAACGCCTGCTGCGGAATGCGCCGCGTCACGGGAAAGGCCAGCAGGGTGCCGAGAACAACGCCCGGCGCGCCGTAAAGCGCGTAGTCGACGACCTCCGGCGTATAGAAGCCGGCCCATCCCTGCAGGATGACGGTAAACGCGCCGCGAATGACAAAAAAGACGCCCAGCGTTCCCAGAAAGACGCGCGGCTCCCAGCCCATGTAGAGGCCGTAGGCGCCGACGGGCGGCCCGTCAAAGGAAATGGCCGTGCCCAGAAAACCGGCGCCGAAACCCGCGGCCGCGCCCAGCGTCCGGGGGTGACGCATGACGCCCTGAACCCTGAACGTCTTCTGCCAGTAGACGTAATACATGAGCAGCAGCCCCACGGCCCCCTGAAGCACGGCCCCGGAACATATCTGCAGGACGTACAGACCGGCGAAGGCGCCCGGAACGGAGCCGGCCAGCATGGGCCACAGGGCGTCGACCCGGCAATGCCGCCAGTGCATCGCCGCGAGGCAGCCGTCCATGACCACGTTCAGCACGCAGGTCAGGGGAATCAGCTGATGCACGGGAATGAACAGGGCGAGGATCGGGAAAACCACCATGGCCCCGCCAATACCGCTGACGCCGGAAACAAAACCGCCGGCAAGCCACGCGCCAAAAACGCACGCGCCATAAAAATCAGGCATCTTTCCTCCCCTCCCGCAGGGCGCGTTCATGCTCCGCCAGCGAACCGAAGCCCAGCCGGGCCATCAGCAGCTCGTATCTTTCCCGCGCCAGATTGCGCCCCCGCGCCAGCGCGTCGGCCACATGCGCCGCGTAGGCCGCCAGCGTCCGATCCGACCATGTTTCCAGTTCGCAGGACAGATAGCGGGCAAAGCCCGCCTGCCCGTCGGCAAGCACGACATGCGGAAACTCCCGGCTCAGCTCGGCGCGCCAGCGGCTTTCCGCCGCGACTATCTCGCCGATATGCGCGTTGACCTTCAGCGGCGGAATGCGATCGTCCATGCGCGCGTATTTTTCGGTCATCAGATTGCGCCCCTCCGCCCCGGCCTGTTCTAGGTCGCGCAGGTAGGATTCCAGCACGGCGTCGCTCTGGGGGCAGAAGGTGATTTCGCGCATCAGCCGGAAAGAATCCGGCAGTTTCTGGCACTCCGCCGTGCCGCCCTCATTACGCACGTTCACAAACATTTTCAGTTCGCGTTCGATAATGTCCCGAAGGCACTCCTGACGATTCACGGCAAAAACTCCTTTCCATTCGGGCAGGCGGCGCTCTCCGCCCGCGCATGTCGTCCGCCGGGGGGCGCGCCGTTCGCAAGGACGCGGAACGCGGACGTTCCCCCGGCCAATGAGAAAGCCGCCCCAAGACAGGACGGCTCCCTCAAAAAACTTCTGATGAAGAAGCGGCTTCCCGGACATACCGAAGCCGGGAAGCCGTTGCAAGCTACTTCTTGAAAAATACGGCGATATCCTTGCGGCCGAGAACGTTCTCGCGAACCTTCTCTTCCGGCAGGGAAGCCCAGTGCTTCTTGTTGGAGAAGTAGAAGATGAAACCAAGCACGACCCAGACGACCAGGCAGACGAAGGGCGCGGTGCCGATGCGGGCCGGGGAACCGGGCACCAGCAGGAGCAGGATGCACATGACGGCGGTGACGGTGCCCACCGCGCAGCAGAACAGCTTGAGCGCCTTGGAGTCCACGTTATCGCTGCCAAGAATCACGCGACGGGCGGCAAGGCAGGTGAAGAGGTAGCCGATACCGGTGCCCACGGAGCTCATGTCCACGGTCCAGGCAACGGCGGAACGACCGGCAAAGGGCGTCAGCAGAACGACGATGACGGTAAAGAGAATAGCCTTGTACGGGGTGCGGTACTTCGGATGGATTTCACCAAACCACGCGGGCAGGATGCCGCTGCGGGCCATGCTGAGCAGAAGGCGGCTGGTGGCGATGAAGAAACCGTTGGTGCCGGTGCAGACGGCCCCGAAGACCGCCACGGCAAGCACGATGCTGCCGAAGTTGCCGAAGGCCATGGTAGCGACTTCGCCCGTGCCCCAGGCGGCGCCGCCGCTGGCGCGCTGGGCGTCAAGCTTGGCAAGCAGTTCGGGATACGGAATGGCCATGCCCACGGACAGCATGACCATGGCATAGAGGATAACGCCGCAGAAAATGGCGACAATCATGATATTGCGGGCGCGGGAAGGTTCAAAGGCGAATTCTTCAGCAGCCTGCGGCACGGTATCGAAACCAACGAACAGGAAAGGAGAAATGGCAAAGACCAGCAGCACGCAGGCCAGCATGCTGCGCTTGTCGGAAAACGCGGGCGTAAGATTGGAAACAGACGCGGTGTCCAGCGTAAGGACGCCGCCGAACAGAGCCAGAATACCGAAGGTCAGCATGAAGGCGAGCACCAGCTGCAGCATGCCGGCGAAACCGATGCCCCGGTAATTGATGTAGCCGAAGAAGAGCGTGCCGGCGGTCATCAGAATGACTTCGCCGGAATACACGGTCCAGCCGGCGATATCATACAATTCGCCGAACTCGAAGACTCCGGGAAAGAGGAAACGGAAAATGACGGAAAGCGCCGCGATGTCAATGGCCACAATGGCAATATAGCCGATAACAAGCGCCCAGCCGCAGACGAAAGCCGCGGTCGGACCAAAACCGATATAGGCGTAGGCAAAGGCGCCGCCGGCCACGGGAGCGTACTTGACCATGTAGCTGAGGCATACGGCGACGAAGCTGATGAGGCAGGCGCCTACGAAGAATCCCAGCAGGGTCCCCATGGGACCGGCCTGAGGGAGAAACATGTCGCCGGGGAGCACAAAGCATCCCCAGCCGACGATAGAGCCGAGCGCCAGTGCACAAACCTGCAAGGGCGACAATGACTTTTCCAACCGAACCTGTTCCGACATATCACTCTCTCCATTGCTTGATACCGCGGCGGATTGGTTATCATGGCTGCCAGCACACCCAGATGCACAAGGCATTGCTCCGTCGCGGATTATCCTCATGCATCAAAACTATAGTTCAATAAGCGTCAGCAATAAGCGTGCCACATGTGAAAATCTTCTCTAATTACCTATTCGAGCTACTTTTTATGCGAAAAAAGGAATGATAACCATTCTAAAAAATAAAAAATTTTTATTTTTATAAAAAAATTTATCTTTTTGATAAAAAATATTTCCTACATTTTTCCCCTTTTGCGGAGCGAAAATCTCACCCGAAGCAGGCAACGCCGGAATATTTTCCCAAATAAAACACGCGGAAGGAATTTTTCTTCTTTCCCGGCGGAAATTCTGAAAACAAACTTTGCTCCAAAAATCACATCGGCATACAACTTGCACATACCCGCGCACGGAATCAGCGGTCCCCAGAAAGACACGAACAACAAAAACAACGCCGTTACAGCCATGAACGCCAGAAATGATGTAGACGCCGTTCCCTGCATGTTCAAAAAGTCCGCTCTTGCACAAGGTCCGATATGCATCATTCTCGGAAGCCTCTGCTTCAGCACAACAGGGTTGATGCAGGCCCTTGCGCCAGAGGGAAGTCATCCGCTTACCATCGGCGCCCTGCGAATGGAGCTCGGGGCGCTGGCGCTCTGGTGCTGGTGCGCCTGGCGCAAATGCCTGCCCGACAATCCGCTGCGCTGGCCCGCCGGTCGCCTGATTCCGGCGACCCTGGGGCTGCTGGGGTTCCAGATATGCTTCTTCTGGGGCGTTCTGACAAACGGCGTCGCCGTGGGCACCGTGACGGCCATTGGCGTTTCGCCCATCGCGGCCGCCATTCTGGCGCGCATCGTCCTGGGCGAAAAGCCGGATCGTCTCTGGTACCCCGCCACGCTGCTGGCCCTGTGCGGTCTGTGCATGCTCAACATGGGAGGCGGCGAAACGCAGGCGGGGCCGCCTCTGCTGCCGCTGCTGGCAGGCTGCTGCTATGCCTGCTACTTTGTCTTTGCCAAGCCCCTGGGGCAGAGCCACGCCCCCGAGCACGTCATGCTGGCGCTGTGCGCCGGCAGCGGCGCGCTTCTGCTGCCCGTGCATTTTTTCATTCCCCCCGCGTGGCTGCTGGAGCCTCGGGGCATGGGCATAGCGGTCTACCTCGGCGTCGTCACGGCCGCCCTGGCCTTCAGTCTGACGCTTGCCGGACTGCGGCGCACGCCGACCGCCGTCGCGGCCACGCTCGCCCTGATCGAGCCTCTGGGCGCGGCCTGCTGGGGCGTCTTCTTCCTTGGCGAGCAGCTTGATACGCTGGAAGGCGCGGGCATGCTCCTGCTGTTTGCGGGGGTCGCCCTGGAATCGCTGGGAAAAAAGGGAGAATAGAAAACGCCCCCCTGCCTTGCGGACCGCCGTCGGGCTCCCCTTCTCTGCCGGTCAGCCGGCCGCGGCGTGAAGAAGCGTTTTTTATGGCGGGCGGCGCGGTTGCGGCTCGCTGTTTTCGTCGCGTCTTTTCGGGAGCATCAAAAGTTTTCATAATCTTGATTATGAGATAAAATTTCCGCGCATGTTTCAGCAAAAATTCTTTTGTTCATCCCGAAAACGGACGCAAGGAAACGCGGACAACGCGCCTGCCCGGCACGGCTTCGCCGCTCTCCCCGGAGCATTTCAGGCGGAAAAAACGCCGCCGCCTCGCGTTTCGCCTTTTGCAAAGGCAAAACGCGCTGGTCAGCGACGCGGGCGCGGCCATGCCGCGCGCATTGCGACGAAACAAAAGCGCCAAGGTGAAACGCTCCAGGGGCGGGTTTTGCCGAAAATTCTTGCGCCGCCCGTAT
>CALUWU010000158.1 GCA_944324555.1 uncultured Desulfovibrio sp. | reverse complement strand
TCTCTGAAACCCGAAGAGTCGGACAGCCCGCTGTATGGCGGACTGTCCGACTCTGTTTTTTCTGAAGTTCCGGGGGACGATTACCTGAAGGAAGTCGTCGGCATTGCCGTAGAGCTGCATCTACCTTAAAAAAGCGCGCTGGGGATGGGATGGGGGCTTGGGGGGAAGGACTACAAGAACGCCTTTCCTTCGGAAAGGCTGGGCCCTCTCGCGCCGGCAGCGACCGGATGGCGGCGCAGGCCGTGCCCGTAAGGCGCCCTGGCGCCTTACGGGCATCGACAGCAGGGCAAAGGGGTTTCTTCCCCCTCAAAACAAAACGTAATGAGCCCTGAACCTGGCGGAATCAGCGGGTCGGGGCCAGCCGGCGCATCTGATCGTACAGGCTTTCCTTGCCGGGCGTGGCGGAAACGCGCCAGAGGCGGCCGAGCGTAGCGACGTCGAAGCAGCGCAGCAGGGGCGTAGGATTGTTGGTCGTCTTGACAATATCAATGGAACCGGGACGATCGGCAAAGACCTTGAGCGCGGAACGCAGGGAAGCGTTGTCGGCGCCGGGGAGGCTGTAGTCCAGGGCCTGATTGAAGTAGGGGCCGGCCATGTCCGGGTCGTGCTGGTTGAGGGCGATATAGGCGAGCGCGCCCTGATCGGAGAAGGAAAAGGCCGCGTCGTAGATGTTCATGGAAAGCAGCTGCATGGGGGAGAAGTTGAAGGCGCCGCCGGGCACGGCGTAGCTGGCGTTGTAGCGCAGCAGACCGAACTGGGCGAAGCCGAGGTAGCCGGTTTCGCGGATGCGGCCGTCCTCGTCGCGCGTGTCGCTTTCGCCGCTGAAGCGCAGTTCCTTGAGGCCGGGCAGATGCAGGCCGTTGGACTCCACCAGCTGCACGGGCAGCACGAAGTCGCGCACGGCGGTCTTCATGACCCGGGGGCGGTTGGAGATCCAGTCCAGGCGCATGAGTTCAAGGCTCATGCTGTCCTGCGGGCGGGAGCCGCGAAAGGCGGCCTTTTCCAGCGCGAGCGCGCGCACCGGCGGCACGGCGGCGGTGAGCCACTGCTGCAACATGGGCAGCACGTGCTCAAGGTTTCTTTCATTGATGCCGCTGGACAGAAGCAGGCGCAGGGTCGCGGCGTCGGGAGCGCGAAAACCGTCCATACCGAACAGGGCGAGGGAGCCTCGTTCCTTGTTGGTGGCCGCGTGCAGATTTTCCAGACGCATTTCCTCGACGCCCAGATCATGCAGGCCGCGCATGCGAAACGCGCCCAGCGTGCAGGAGGCGGAACCGCTGCCGGTCTGCGCGGTGGCGCGCAGATCGCGGGCGTCGAAGCCGTCAAGGTTCGCGCGTTCCAGCAGATCCACGGGGTCTGGGCGGCGGCCCTCCAGCAGGGCGCGCAGATGCGCCGCGTCGATGGCGATGCCGGAGACGGCGGCCTGCTTCAGGGAGCCAGCCAGCATGCCGGGCAGGCTGAAGGAAACGCCGTCGGCAACGATACCGTTGCAGACGGTCAGGCTGCCGGAGGAAGGCAGGGCGTAGGGGCGCAGCGCGGGAACGGCGCAGGCGGCGGCGCGCAGGGGAACGCCGATTTCAAGGCGATCGATGCTCTTGCGTAGTCCCTTGGGCGAGCGGTAGATAATGAGCACGTCGTGCAGGGTGAGACTGCGCGACAGGAGCGAAAATTCCACGCGCGAGAAGGCGCAGCGCTCAATGGCGCGGATACGGGCCGTATAGCTGGCGAGCATCCGCTCCGCCTTGCGTTCCACTATGGGCTCGACGACAAGGGACGCGCCGACGACGAGCAGCGCGAGCGCGCCCAGAACGACGGCTGTCACGAGAAGGGGTTTCTTGTATTTCATGAAGGGAATCCTTGCGGGGCGGCAGGACGGCCGCGGCTCCGAAAAGTGAAAACAGAGGTCTGTTTCTTGGTAGACGACAACGCGACGCGACGCAAGAGGCATCTGTCCGGGGAGAAATCGTCTCCCTTCCGCCCGCGTCGTTTCTGAACATCAGCGAAAGGAAATGGTTATGAACTGTGCTCTTGAACCCAGAAAGGCGCGGCGCCTCAGCCTTGTGTTTCCCATATACAACGAGGCCGAGGGGCTTCCCTACCTGCGGCGGGAGGTGGAGCGCTGGATGGGGGAACAGGAAGAACGCATGGAGATGGAAGTTGTGCTTGTGGACGACGGTTCCACGGACGCCTCGCTTCCGTTCTGCATTGACTGGGCGCGCGACGACGCCCGAATCCGTCTTGTTTCCTTCAGCCGGAACTTCGGGCATCAGGCGGCTGTGAGCGCCGGCTTGCGCTATGCGACCGGGGACGCCGTCGTGATCATGGACGCCGACCTTCAGGACCCTCTGCATGTGGTCCCGGAAATGATCCGGCGCTACGAGGAGGGCTACGACGTCGTTTACGGGCAGCGCAGGGAGCGCAGGGGCGAAACGTTTTTCAAGAAGGCAAGCGCCTGGCTTTTCTACCGTCTGTTGCGCTACTGCGTTCACAGGAGCATTCCGGCCGATACGGGCGACTTTCGTCTGGTGTCGCGGCGGTGCGTGGATATTGTCAACGCCATGCCGGAAAAGCATCGTTTTCTGCGCGGCATGTTCGCCTGGATCGGCTTTCCCCAGATTGCGGTGCCCTATGTGCGGGACGAGCGGCGTTTCGGCGCGACGAAGTACCCTCTGCACAAGATGCTGCGCTTTGCCTGGACGGGGATCACGTCCTTTT
The DNA here is from genome assembly GCA_944324555.1 of uncultured Desulfovibrio sp. Lineage (GTDB taxonomy): Bacteria > Desulfobacterota > Desulfovibrionia > Desulfovibrionales > Desulfovibrionaceae > Desulfovibrio. Next base: position 6,572 of record CALUWU010000158.1, on the reverse strand, counting down.
CTTCCTATCCCATAAAGCTGGTGAGCCTTCTTGGGCTGTGCTTCGCCCTGTTCGGCTTCGCGGGCTGCCTGTACGCGCTTGTCTGCCATATGGCGGGGTTGACCGTGCAGGGCTGGACGTCGCTTATCTGCCTTCAGGCGCTCATGGGCGGCGTGGTGCTGCTGGCCATAGGCATTACCGGGGATTATGTCGGCAAGATTTTTGAAGAATTGAAATTCCGTCCGTTGTATCTTGTGGAAAAGACCTTCAATGTGGAAGAGGAGGACGCGAAGCGCTGAACAGGGGGCCCGGGGGGAAGGAATACCCTTGCGCGCCAGCCAAGTGGGTTTCCTTCCCCCCGGGAAGAAGATTTAGTGCGTTAACACGCTCTAGTCCTCGCGGTGGTGGCAGCCGAGACTCTGCGGATTCCGCATGGCCGCCTGAGTGATGACGTAGGCCGTCTGCGAACCGTGGAAGAGATCCACCAGCGGACGAGAGATGCGCGTGCGCTTGTAGAAGTCGTGAATATGGCGCACGAGGTCGCGCAGATCCTCAAAGGCGCGGCGCAGGCGCGCGGAACTGCGGGAAATGCCGACATAGTTCCACATGGTGGAGCGTATGTTGGCCCAGTCCTGCGCGACAAGGGCGGGATCGTCGCGGCGTTCGTCGCCCTCGTGCATCCATTCGGGAATGGCGGCGAAGAGGGCGGAGGGAACGGGCCGCGTCCGGCAGCGGCCGACGAGATCGTTGCCGCAGCTCACGCCCCAGACAAGCCCTTCCAGCAGCGACGTGCTGGCCAGGCGGTTCGCGCCGTGCAGGCCGGTGCAGGCGCATTCGCCGATGGCGTAGAGGCCGGGCATGGAAGTGCGGCCCCGCGCGTCGGAAAGGACGCCGCCGCAAAAGTAATGGGCGGCGGGAACGACGGGAATAGGCTCCTTGCGGATATCAATGCCCGCTTCACGGCACTGGTTGAAGACCGTGGGGAAGCGCGTGGGCAGATCCTGCTCCACATGGGTGGCGTCAAGATAGAGGCAGTGGGCGCCGTTGTGCAGCATTTCTTCCATCATGGCCTGCGCCACGATATCGCGGGGCGCGAGATCGCCGCGCGGATCATGCCGCTCCATGAAGGGCTTGCCCGAACCGTCAAGCAGGCGCGCGCCCTCGCCGCGCATGGCCTCGGTGATGAGCGGGCGCCGGTGGCTGCGCTCCTCGTAAAAGGCCGTGGGGTGGAACTGCATGAATTCCAGATTCGCCAGGGCGACGCCGGCCCGGAAGGCCATGGAAATGGCCGTGCCCACGCAGCCGGGCGCGTTGGTGGAGTGCAGGAAGACCTGCCCCACGCCGCCGGTGGCCAGCACCGTCCAGTCGGCGAGAATGGTTTCCGGGCATCCGTTGTATTCGTTGAGCACATACGCGCCCAGACAGCGGTTTTCCACGCCGTAACGGTACTGGGAACGCTTGGCGTGATGGTGGCTTGTGAGCAGGTCGACGGCGGAGCGGCGGAACAGGCAGGTGACGCGGGGGTGGGCCTGCACCTGGGCGATGAGCCCCTCCATGATGGCCCTGCCGGAATAGTCCGCGCAATGGAGAATGCGCGGCCTGCCGTGGCCGCCTTCGCGGGTAAGGTTGAAGCTGCCGTCGGCGTTGCGATCGAACTGCACGCCGACGCGCCGGACAAGGACTTCGTCGATGCAGTCCGGCCCGTTCTTGCACAGATAGTGAACGGCCTTGCGGTAGTTGTAGTCGTGCCCGGCCACAAGAATGTCGTGGGCCAGCGCGCGGGCTTCGTCGGCGGGAGCCGCGTCGGCGGCCTTGTAGATGATGCCGCCCTGCGCCAGTTCCGAATTGCCGCCGCCCAGACTTTCCTCGGCAGTGATCAGCAGGACGTCCCTTCCGGCGTCGGCCAGCGTCAGGGCTGCCGTGCAGCCCGCGATGCCCGACCCGATGATGAGAACCTGCGTATGACGACGAACGGCGGAATCCACACTGTCGACCATGCCGACCTCCTTAAAAAAGAGCCTTTTTCGTTTGTTCGCTGCGGGCCGGAGCGGTTTGAAGCCGCCGTTGTTCCGGCGCGCCTTTTGCGGAGTATGCTTTGGGGCGGAACGACGTCCCGGTTTCGCTCCTTTTCGGGGAGGGACGCCGGGACGCGGAAAACGCGAGAGAAGTTTTTCGGGGGCGGGGGCGTCTCCGGCCGGGGGGAGGTTGCGGGAGCGCCCTTTTTCGCGATAGTTGCGGAAAGGCCCAGGAGTTTCCCGGGCCTTTCCTGAGGGAGGTTTTCCTCCGGTCGGGGCGCGAATCAGCCGCAGACGCGCAGCATGCGATCGAGCGTCGCGCGGGCGGGGGCCGCGAGGGCCGGGTCCACGCGCAGGGGAACGGCGACGCGTTTTTCCACGGCGGCAAGGCAGTCGCGCAGGTGGCGGAGGGTGATTTTTGCCATGTCGGGGCAGAGGGCGTCGGACGCCAGCGGCACGATGCGGCAGCGGCCTTCAAGGCGGCCCGCGAGCCGGTTGACCAGATTTATTTCCGTGCCCACCACAAAGACCGGCGGCGTGGGGCTTTCGGCAAGGCGTTGGGCTTCCTTGATGAGATAGGACGTGGAACCGGCGCCGTCGCAGGCGTCGATAAGTTCTGGCGAACATTCGGGATGCGCGGCCACAACGCAGCCGGGAAAGGCTTCGCGGGCGCGGCGCACGGCGTCGGCGGGAATGACGTCGTGAATGGGGCAGCATCCGGGCCAGAGCAGAAGGCGGCGGCGCAGGCCGGGGCGCGTTTCTTCCGCGGGATCAAGGCCGCGGGCGTCCAGCGCGATGGTGTGCTGCTCGTCTTCGCCGATGCCGAGCCGCCGGGCGGTATTGCGCCCAAGGTTGCGATCCGGCAGAAAGAGCACGCCGTCGCCCTGTTCGAGCGCCCAGCGCAGCATGGTTTCCGCATTGGCCGACGTGCAGACGGCGCCGCCGAATTCGCCGACCACGGCCTTGAGGGCCAGCGTGGTATTGACGTAGGCCAGCGGGGTGACGCGCCGGCCGAGGGCGCGCAGCCGTTCGAGCGTCGCGCGGGCCTGCGCGGCGGGCGCCATGCGGGCCATTTCGCAGTCGGCGTCGGGGGCGGGCGCATGGACGGATTGTTCGGGAGAGGCCAGAAGGGCCGCGGATTCGCCCATGAAATGCACGCCGCAAAAGACGATGTGGCGGGCGCGGATGCCGGGAACGCGCCGGGCCAGCTCCAGGGAGTCCCCGGTCACGTCGCAAAAGGAGACAATGGCGTCGTTCTGGTAGTGATGCCCCATGACGCAGACGGCTTCGCCGAGACGGCGCCGGAGCGCCGCTATTTCGTCAACAAGCTGCTCCATGATCAATTGTCCTTGTGAGCGGCCGCGGCGGCTTCAAGCGTCATGCTGAAGTCGGCGGCCACGGCAGAGTGGGTAAGGCGTCCGACGGAAATGAAGTCGGGGCGGCGCGGGCCGACAAGCGCGAGCGCGCGGATGGTTTCGAGGCGGACGCCGCCGCTGACCTCGGTTTCAACGTCCGGCGGCGCCAGCGCCAGGGCTTCCGCCAGCAGGGGCGCGTCCATGTTATCCATCATGATGCGATCCGCGCCGGCCTCAAGCGCCTCGCGCACATGCTCCAGGGTGCGGCATTCCACCTCGATGGGCGGGCAGGGATCATAACGTTCCCGCAATTGCCGCACGGCGGCGCCGATGGAACCGGCGGCGTCGATGTGATTATCCTTGAGCATGAGCATTTCGACGAGGTTCTTGCGGTGATTGCAGCCGCCGCCCGCCTGAACCGCGTACTTTTCCGGCCAGCGGAGGCCGGGCGTGGTCTTGCGGGTGTCGAGCAGGCGCACGCCCGTGCCTTCAAGCTCGCGTACGTAACGGGCGGTCAGGTTGGCGACGCCCGAAAGATGCGTGATGAAGTTGAGGATGACGCGCTCGGCGCGCAGCAGCAGCACGGCCGGGCCGCTCAGGCGGGCGACGACCGTCATGGCGGGCACGCGCGCGCCTTCTTCCACATCCAGCGTCCAGGTTGCGCCGCCGCCCAGGGCGTCGATCACTTCCGGGATGATCGGCAGGCCGACCACGAGCGTGTCTTCCTTGGCGCGGATAACGGCGTTCAGGGGATCGTCCGGGCGGAACAGACCTTCCGCCGTCAGGTCGGGGCCGTCCTCGTCAAGCGCCAGACGAATGGAGCGACGCAGCAGCGCCAGTCCTTCCGAAGTAAAAAATTGCGACCATGAAAGGGACATTGCTTGTTCCTGAAAAAAGTGCGTGCTACAACCCCTTGCGTGCTGCAAGGGGGCTTGTCTTCCGTTATTCTGTAGATAAAAGCACAGTCACGGCGCGTCAAGCCGTGGGCTGTTTTTCACAACTGCGGTTCCGCCGGGAGCCGCAAGGACCTGCGAGGTGCCCCATGGAAAAAGAACGCGCGGCGGAAACCGCGTTGGACGGCGGCGTCGCCGAAAAGAGCGATGACAACCGCGGCCTTTCCATTCCCCCGCAGTGCCGGGAGGCGGGCGACGAGGCGGAATTCGTGCATCCGGCCGACATGGCCGATCACCTTGAAAATCTGAGTCTGGAAAAACAGGTATGCGCCCTGCGGCACATGCCGACGGAAGACGCCGCCGAGGCTCTGGCCGAGCTTGACGAGAACGTGGCCGTGGACGTTCTTGAAAACCTCGACGCCGACGTGGCCGCCCAGATCATTGCCGAAATGGCGCCGGACGACGCCGCCGACGTGCTCGACGAGCTGGACGAGGAGCACCGCGACGTCCTGCTCAACCATCTTACCCGCGAAGACTCCGAAGAGCTGCGGAATCTGCTCAATTTCGATCCCAATTCCGCCGCGGGCGTGATGAATACGGAGCTTATCCTGCTTGAGGAGGCCTGGACGGCGGATCAGGCCATCGCCCATATCCGCAGCCAGATGGAAGAAAAGGAAAGCCCCTATTACGGCTATGTGGTGGACAGGGTGGACAGGCTGGTGGGCGTGCTTTCGCTGCGCGACCTCATGCTGGCGCGCCCCGGCTCCATCGTGGGCGAGGCCGTGGCCGGACGCAAGCTGATTACCGTGCGCTACGATACGGAAAAGGGCGAAGTGGCCAACCTGCTTTCCCACTACAATTTCATGGCCCTGCCCGTCGTGGATTATCAGGGGCATATCATGGGCGTCGTGACGTACGACGATATCATGGACATCATACACGACGAAGCCAGCGCGGACATGCTCGGCATGGTGGGCGCGGACCCCGAGGAAAGCGTGGACACCCCCTGGGTCGAGAGCGTGCGGAAGCGTCTGCCCTGGCTGGTGGTCAATATGCTCAATTCCACGCTTTCCGCGTCGGTCGTCTACATGTTCGAGGGCAGCATCGCCCAGATGGCCGCCCTTGCCGTGCTCATGCCCATGGTGGCCAATCAGGCCGGCAATACGGGACAGCAGGCGCTGGCCGTCATGATTCGTCAGCTGGCGACGGATCGTTTCGACGCCCGCAAGTCGTGGATGGCCGTGCTGCGCGAAGCCAAGATCGGCATGGTCACGGGCTGCTTCATGGCCCTGCTTTCCTTTGCTGGCGCGTGGTTGTTCACGGGCAATTCGCTGGTCGGGGCGGTCATGGGCGGGGCGCTGCTCTGCGACATGCTGCTCGGGGCTGTGGCGGGCGGCTCCATTCCGCTGGTGTTCCGCGCTCTCGGGCGCGACCCCGCGCAGGCCTCAAGCATCTTTCTGACCACCATCACCGACGGCTGCGGCTTCTTCATCTTTCTGGGCCTGGCCTCGCTGCTGGTACTCTGACGGCGGGGCCGCGCGTGGATTCCCTGTGCCGCATCGTGCTGGCGGATGATCACAAGCTGCTCATGGAGGGGGTTCGCAGCCTGCTCGCGCCCTATCCCGAGCTGCGCGTGGAAGGCATGGCCGCCGACGGCGAAGAGGCCGTGACGCTGGCCGCCTCCCTTGCGCCGCACCTGCTGATCATGGATCTGACCATGCCGCGCATGGACGGCGTGGAGGCGGCGCGCGCCGTGCGGGACGTTTCGCCGCGTACGCGCGTTATCATCTATACAGGCCATGAGGACGGGCGGCGCCTGCCGGAACTCGTGCACGCCGGCGTCATGGCGGTCGTCCGCAAGAGCGCGCCGCCGCGCGCCCTGCTGGACGCCGTCGCCGCCGCGCGCAGGGGGGAAACCTTTCTGGAACTCTGCGATCCCGGCGGATTCATGGCCGAAATGCTGCGCCGCAACGCCCGCCGCGAAGACGCCGCGGAACGCGGCCCCGATCTTTCCGTGCTTTCTCCCCGGGAAAAGGAAATCTTTCGCCGCCTTGCCGAGGGCGACAGCGTGCGCGGCATTGCGGACGCCCTGTCCATCAGCCCGAAGACCGTGGAAAGCCACAAGTACAACCTGCTGACAAAGCTCAAGGTCTCGTCCGTCGGCGAACTTATCAAGATCGCCATACGCTGCGGCGTGCTGAAGCTTTAGAGCATTTTCAGTTTGAAATGCTTCGCATTTCAAACCATACGGCCTGTCGTTTCGCGGAAAAAACGCGGTTTTTCCGCTCACTTTGGGCCGGACGGCGCCGTGCCGCCGCCTCGCGTTTCAC
>CALUWU010000157.1 GCA_944324555.1 uncultured Desulfovibrio sp. | reverse complement strand
AGATGCTCAAGAAGGTGACCATCCTCGACAGCGGCGGCACCAGCTTCCTTGTGGGCGAGCAGGTGGACAAGGCCGAGTTCAAGCTCGAAAACCAGAAGGTCATGGCCGAAGGGCGTCAGCCCGCCACAGCCGAACCGCTGGTGCTCGGCATCACTCAGGCGTCGCTGACTACCTCGTCCTTCATCTCGGCGGCCTCCTTCCAGGAAACCACCAAGGTGCTGACCGAGGCCTCGCTCAAGGGCAAGATGGACTACCTGCGCGGCCTCAAGGAAAACGTCATCGTCGGTCGCCTCATCCCCGCCGGTACCGGCTACCGCGAATACGTCCACGGCGACATCGACGTGCCCAACCAGAAGGAACGTCCCGACAAGTTCCTCGAAGACCTCGAAGAAAACCCGGTGCTCGTGGACCTCGGCAACGAGTAGTCCCTGCTGCCGACGGGGCGGGTATCTGGAATAGATACTGGGGGAAGGGAACCCCTTTCGCTGGCGCGCAAAGGGGTTCCCTTCCCCCAGACCCCCATCCCTCCCCAAACGCGCTTTATTCAGGTGGATGAGGCGCTGCGGGAACGCCGCGGCTTTCCATCCGGCGATCGTCCCCCGGTTTATGGGGAACGCATTTTGATTCTTCGCTTTTTCCGTGAAATCTGCTTGAAAAATGCTGTATAGAGCGTTTCAAACTGAAAATGCTCCAAAGAAGAACACGCCCGCACGTTGTTTGACGTGCGGGCGTGTTCTTGTGTGAAAAACGAGCGGTTAGAGGTTCGTTTTATTCTAAGAGCCGATGAAGGCCTCGCAAGGCGTTGCTCTGGTAAAGCAATTCCCTTTTTCGTTGCGCTTCCGTGGGACGGTTATCGCAGGAAAAGCGACGGCGTTCCAGATCCTCGGCATCTTCCAGAATAAAGCGCGTTGGGGGAGGGGCGGGGGTTTGGGGGAGGGGAACCCCCTTGCGCGCCAGCCAAGGGGGTTCCCCTCCCCCAACTTCTCTTACTGATTGATCATGACCTTGGCGGGACGCAGGAGCCGATCGCCCAGCTTGTAGCCGCTCTGGAGAACGCGGGCCACGGCGTTTGCTTCCATATCGGGACGGGCGTCGAAGCCCACGGCCTCGTGGAGTTCGGGGGTGAAGGCTTCGCCTTCGACGCCCACGGGGGCCAGTCCGTGTTTGGCCACGGCTTCCAGCAGCTGCTTGCGGGTCATGGCCACGCCCTGCATCATGTCGCGGCAGGCTTCGTTCTGGCTGCCGTACTGAAGGGCAAGATCAAGATTGTCGAGCGCGGGCAGCAGATCGCGCAGCACCTTTTCCGCCGCATAACGCGCCTTTTCCTCATGCTCGCGCGCCAGCCGCTTCTTGAAGTTCTCCATTTCCGCCTCGGCGCGCAGGCGCTGCTCGTCTGCCTCGGCCTTGACGTCGCACTGCGGGCAGACATGCTCCTTGCACAGGGCGTCGAGGTTTTCCGGCAGGCCGACGCCGTCGGCCGCCCCTTCTCCGGCGGGCTCGCCGCCCAGCACAACCTGGTCCTCCACGTACGCATCTTCGGGCATTTCCGTTTCGGAACGTTTCTTCGCAGCCTGGGCTGCCTTCATATAGGATTTGTGCACGTTCTGATGGTGCATGACTAGCCCCCAAAAAGATATTTGGGACGCGCGCGCGTCCCTGCATTGTACAGAGGTAAGAGCCCGCGACGCATATGTCAAGAGAGGTCGCCCCCGCCCGGCGGGGGGCCGTTTCACGCCTCGACAATAGCGCAGTCCTCAGCTATACTTTTTTCTTCCGACAAGACGCGAAAGGCGTCTTCAGGAGGGCAAGATACCCTCCATTTTCGAGGAACGAGAGGAGAAAAGCATGACGTGCCGTCTGTTGCACCTGCAAAACGAACAGGAATGGATCAAGACTTCCGGCTGGCTTGCCGCCCGCTACAATCCCGGCGACGCCGTGGAAGATCAGGTGCGCGAAATTCTGTCGGCAGTCCGCGAAAAGGGAGACGACGCGCTTGTGGAATACACGCGCCGCTTCGACTGCGAATCCTTTGATCTGCCGGTCCGCCTTTCCGCGGAAGACATCGCGCGCGGCGCGGCGGGCGTTTCGCCGGAAAGCCGCGAATATATCAGCCTCGCCGCCGAAAATATCCGTCGCTTCCATGAAAATCAGCTGGAAAAGTCCTGGTTCGAAACGCGCCCCGACGGCAGCATCCTCGGACAAAAGGTCATCCCCGTCGACAGCGTCGGCCTTTACGTGCCCGGCGGCAAGGGCGGCAGCACGCCGCTGGTTTCCAGCCTGCTCATGAACGCCATTCCGGCCCTCGTGGCCGGCGTTCGCCGCGTGGTCATCTGCACGCCGCCGCGCGAGGACGGTTCCGTTGATCCGCATATCCTTGCCGCGGCCCATCTGCTGGATATCGACGAAGTCTGCCGCGTGGGCGGCGCCTGGGCCATCGGCGCCCTGGCCTACGGCACGGCCTCCATCGCGCCCGTGGACGTCATCGCCGGCCCCGGGAATATCTATGTCGCAACGGCCAAGCGCCTCGTTCAGGGCGCCGTCGGCATCGACATGGTGGCCGGCCCCAGCGAAGTCCTTGTCATCGCCGACAGCAGCGCCCGCCCCACCTGGCTTGCCGCCGACATGCTCTCTCAGGCGGAGCACGATCCGCTGGCTTCGGCCATCTGCGTGACCGACGACGCCCGTCTGGCCGACTACCTCATGGAAGAACTGGAACGCCAGTGCGCCGCCCTTCCCAAGGCCGCCATCGCGGGCAAGTCTCTGGAAGACTGGGGCGCGGTCGTGGTCGTTCCCAACATGAGCACGGCCGTGGCCGTGGCCAACCGCGTCGCGCCCGAGCATCTGGAGCTGTGCGTCCGCGATCCCTGGGGCATCCTGCCCTACATCCGCCACGCCGGCGCCGTCTTCATGGGACAGCACAGCCCCGAACCCGTGGGCGACTACTTTGCCGGCCCCAACCATGTTCTGCCCACCCTGGGCACGGCCCGCTTCTCTTCGGCGCTGTCCGTCCAAAATTTCTGCAAGAAAACAAGTATCGTGGCGACCTCTCCCACCTTCCTGCGCGACAACGCGGCGGCCATCGCCGCCCTCGCCCGCCTCGAAGGGCTGGAAGCGCACGCCCGTTCGGTGGAAATCCGCTTCAGCCGCTAGATCGCGGCCGCCCTCCCACCGCCAATCAGGTCAGACGACCAAAGGAATCCATCATGCGCGTAGTCACGCAAACCAACATCACCGCCTTCCCCCTGCTTTCGCGCGGCAAGGTGCGAGATATCTACGATATCGACGAAAAAAACCTGCTGATCGTCACGACGGACCGCATGTCGGCCTTTGACGTGATCATGAACGAACCCGTCCCCTACAAGGGCGCGATCCTCAATCAGATCACCCTGTTCTGGATGAACCGCTTCAAGGACATCATCCCCAACCACCTCGTGGAAAGCGACGTGAACAAGTTCCCCGCCGCGCTCGCGCCGTGGAAGGAAGAGCTTGACGGTCGCGCCGTTCTCGTCCGCAAGGCAAAGCCCCTGCCCGTGGAATGCATCGTGCGCGGCTACATCACCGGCAGCGGCTGGAAGGACTATCAGGCCACGGGCAAGGTCTGCGGCTACGATCTGCCCGCCAACCTGCAGGAATCCGCCAAGCTGGAACCCGCCATCTTCACGCCTTCCACCAAGGCCGAACTGGGCGAGCACGACCAGAATATCAGCGTCGCCGAAGCCGCGCGCATCCTTGGCGACGATATCGCGCGCAAGGTGCAGGAAACCTCGCTGGCCATCTACGAAGCCGGACGCGCCTATGCCGCCGGACGCGGCATCATCGTGGCCGACACCAAATTTGAATTCGGCTTCGTGGACGGCGAACTGCGCCTGATCGACGAAGTCCTCACGCCCGATTCCTCCCGTTTCTGGCCCGCCGCCGACTATGCGCCCGGACGCGGTCAGAAGAGCTTCGACAAGCAGTTCCTGCGCGACTGGCTCAAAAGCCAGCCCTGGAACATGCAGCCCCCGCCGCCGCCGCTGCCGCAGGATATCGTGGAGGCCACCGCGGCCCGCTACCGCGAAGCCTTTGAAATCCTCACCGGCACGCCGTTCTCGGCCTGACGTCTTCCAGAGGCCCGTCGGATTCTTTCCAAGGAGAACTTATGCTGCTGCAAGGAAAAAAAGCCCTGATTCTGGGTCTTGCCAACAACAAAAGCATTGCCTACGGCATCGCCCAGGCCTTCAAGGCTCAGGGCGCGCGCCTCGCCTTCAACTACGTGGGCGACGCCATCAAGAAACGCGTGGAGCCCCTGAGCGCCGAGCTGGGCGGCGAATTCACCTTCCAGCTTGACGTGGCCGACGACGCGCAAATCGCCGCGGCCGCCGATCTCGTCAAGGAAAAATGGGGCGATCTGGACATTCTCGTCCATTCCGTGGCCTTTGCCAATCGCGAAGACCTCTCCGGCCGCTTCCTTGACACCTCCCGCGACGGCTTCCATCTGGCAATGGACATTTCCGCCTATTCCCTGACGGGCATCTGTCGCGCCTTTGAGCCCCTGCTCCACGACGGCTCCTCCGTCCTGTGCATGACCTACCACGGCTCAACCAAGGTCATTCCCGGCTACAACGTCATGGGCGTGGCCAAGGCCGCTCTGGAAGCCTCCGTGCGCTACCTGTCCTATGATCTGGGCGTCAAGGGCGTGCGCGTCAACGCCATCAGCGCCGGTCCCATAAAGACCCTCGCCGCCTCCGCCGTCTCCGGCCTGAAGGATATCTTCAGCCGCGTGGAAGAACACGCCCCCCTGCGCCGCAACGTCACCACCGCCGACGTGGGCGGCGCCGCCGCCTTCCTCGCCTCCGATCTCGCCAACGGCGTCACCGGCGAAATCATCTACGTCGACAGCGGCTTCAGCCAGCTCGGGATTTAATCCATCTTCTCTTGTTGAGGGGGAAGGAACCCCCTTTGCTTGCGGCAAAAAGGGGTTCCTTCCCCCTCAAACTCCCCCATCTTCCCCAAAACCCGCGCGCCGTAACGGATTGCCGGAATACTGGCGCGCCCCTCTTTCCCCGCCCGGGGCTTACGCTTCCGGCAGTCTGCCGGGCTTCAGCCCTGCGGGCCAGAAATCGGAGTTTCGCCGCCCTTCGCGGTCCAGGCTCCAGCCCAGCAGCCAGCCCGCCAGCGACAGCGCAAAGCCCACGAAGAACGGCGGCACTCTGGTCAGCGCGGGCCAGGGCATGGGCAGCACGGCAAACTGCCGATCCGTCATCAGATACCAGAGCAGGCACCCGGCAAAACCGGCCGAGCAGCTGAACCAGGCCGCCAGACGGCTGCGCTTGCCGAAGCGCACCAAGGCCACATAGCACACCAGCACCGTGGACCCGACAATGCTCCAGCTTGTAGTGCAGAGCATGGCGATAATCTGTCCCTTGATCTGGGCGCAGCCGCCGCTGAGCAGCACACAGAAGGCAATGCCCGCAAACCACATGCCGCGCGAGGTTCTGCGTCCCGGCAAATCCTCGGCAATGGCCGCCACGGCAATATGAAAAATGGCCGTGGCCGTGGACAGCGACGCGGACACAATGGCCAGCACAAAAATCTGCAAGCCGATATCCGGCAACAGCATCTTGACGAGCGCGGGCATGACATCGTCGGGCGAAGGCACGTCAGGCATGAACAGCCGGGCCAGACTGGCCACATAATAGGCCCCGCCCACCAGCACGGTCAGCACCAGCATGGCCAGCGGCGTGATGCGGTTAACCTGCCGGGCGGAAGTAAGGGCAAAATGCCGCTGAATCATCTGCGGTTGCGCCCAGACGGCCACGGATGTCACAATAACCAGCGAGATGATGAACCAGCCCTGCCCGCCGTCCGCCAGCGACACAAAGCCCGTATTGGCCACGGCCGTGGGAGGCAGTTCCGCCAGCCGGGCCATGCCCTCCAGCGGGCCGCCCACCCTGTCGAATACGGCCACGGTCAGCATGCAGATCCCCACCAGCATGACAAAGCCCTGCATGGCCTCGGTATAGAGCACGCCGCGCAGGCCGCCCATATAAATGGCCGCCGCCACCAGAAGCGCCACAAGCCAGATCAGCAGCCAGACCGGCAACGGCATGATCTGGGCCAGCAGCAGGGCCGCCCCCTTGATGACGGCCGAGGCATAAACGCCAAGAAAAACGGCAAAAATCAGCGCCAGACAGCGGCCCAGCAAAGGGCTGCGATGCCCCTTTGCCAACAGCTGCACGGGCGTGCGGGCCTGTAAATTGCGCTGACACAGGCGCGTGGGCCACGCCAGATAGCGATAAACTATCCATGTCCCCAGCCAGACGTTACCGGCCGCCACCAGCAGCATCTGCATGCCGTAGGCATAAGCCAGCCCGCCAAAGCCCACCAGCGCCACGGCGGAAATATACGTGGCCACATAGGCAAAGGCCTGAATACCAAAGCCCACGCGCCCCGAAGCCATGACGTCATGCCCGCTGCCCTTGCGGGAAAGCCAGATGAACAGGGCGATATAGCCGCCCCAGACAAGGATATCGGCCAGCATCTAGCGCCCTCCCCTGCCCTGACGCACAAGATTGACAAGAGACAGCCCCAGCGCGGCCAGCAGCGAAATCACAGCCAGCAGCACAGGCCCGTCCGCCAGTCCCAAAACAGAAAACACTTCCATGCGGCAACTCCGAAATGCCTCCGCCGGGCAGCCCCCGGCCCAAAGTGAGCGGAAAAGCCGCGCTTTTCCGCGGAACGACAAACAGTATGATTTGAAACGCAACACGTTTCAAACTGAATATGTTCCGGGGCGTGGTAACACTGCCGCAAAAGAATATTCCAGCGCGCGGGTTTTGGGGAGGATGGGGGAGTTTGAGGGGGAAGGAACCCCTTTTTGCCGCAAGCAAAAGGGGTTCCTTCCCCCTCAAGACAAAACGTAACAAAGTACCCGCCGGGCGCGGGGGGCCGTTTTCCCGCCTTCGGGAGGCCGCAAAAAAGCGTTGCGCCGCCGTCGGCAAAAAAGCTATCCTTTACCTGTACTTTTTCCCCGAACCCTCAGCTTGCTGGTAGCCCCATGCTGGAACAGGAAATCGAGAAAGACCTCATCCGCAAACTGACGGATGATCTCAAATATACCTATCGCCCGGACATCCGCGATCGCGCCGCGCTGGAAGCCAACTTTCGCGCCCGTTTTGACGAACTGAACCGCGTGCATCTCTCGGACGCCGAATTTGGCCGCCTGCTGGATATGATCGTCACCGGCGACGTGTATGCGGCGGCACGCGCCCTGCGCGAACCGCACACGCTGGAACGCGACGACGGCACGCCCCTCCCCTTTACGCTGGTCAACACCCGCGACTGGTGCAAGAACAGCTTCGAGGTTATCAATCAGCTCCGCATCTCCACGGATAACAGCTATCACCGCTACGACGTCATCCTGCTGCTCAACGGCCTTCCCGTGGTGCAGATCGAACTGAAAAGTCTGGATGTCAGCCCCCGCAAGGCCATGAAGCAGATCGTGGACTACAAGCGCGATCCCGGCAACGGCTATACCAGAACGCTGCTTTGTTTCATTCAGCTTTTCATCGTCAGCAACCGCAGCGCAACATGGTATTTTGCCAACAACAATGAACGCCATTTTGCCTTTGACGCGGACGAACGCTTTCTGCCCGTCTACCAGTGGGCCGACAGGAACAATGCCAAAATCACCGGACTGGACGCCTTTGCCGAGGCCTTTCTTGCCAAGTGCCCCCTGAGCGAAATCATCAGCCGTTATATGGTGCTGGTAGCCGGCGAGCAGAAAATGCTCATGATGCGCCCCTACCAGATATATGCCGTGCAGGCCATCATGGACTGCATTCAGCGCAATGACGGCAACGGCTACATCTGGCACACCACGGGCAGCGGCAAGACCCTGACGTCCTTCAAGGCCTCGACCCTGCTCAAGGATAACCCCGACATTGCCAAATGTCTTTTTGTGGTGGATCGCAAGGACCTCGACCGCCAGACCCGGCAGGAGTTCAACCGCTTTCAGGAAGGCTGCGTGGAGGAAAACACCAATACCGCCACGCTGGTGGAACGTCTGCTGTCCACCGATTATGCCGACAAGGTCATTGTCACCACCATTCAGAAGCTGGCCCTTGCCCTCGACGCCGGCGCCCGCGCCGCATGGCGCGAAAAGCTGGAGCCCCTGCGCGGGCAGCGCATGGTCTTCATCTTTGACGAGTGCCACCGCTCCCAGTTTGGCGAAAACAACCGCGCCATCCGCGAATTTTTCCCCAATTCCCAGCTGTTCGGTTTTACCGGCACGCCCATTTTTGAAAAAAATTCCACCTTCCGCATGGCGGACGGCACACAAGGCTCTTTCAAGACCACCGAAGACATCTTTCACCGCTGTCTGCACGCCTACACCATCACCAACGCCATCGAAGATCGCAACGTCCTGCGCTTCCATGTGGACTACTTCCGCCCCGAAGGCGAAGCCATTCCCGCCCACGGCACGGACGCCGCCCGGCGCGCCGTTGTGGACGCCATTCTCGCCAAGCACGATCAGGCCACGGCGCAGCGCAAGTTCAATGCCATGCTGGCCACCGCGTCCATTGACGAGGCCATCGCCTATCACGCCCTCTTTCAAGCCCGGCAGGCCGAGCGGCGGGAACAGGACCCCGCCTTCCGGCCGCTGCATATCGCCTGCGTCTTTTCGCCGCCCGCCGAAGGCAACAAGGACGTGCAGCAGATACAGGAAGACCTGCCGCAGGAAAAAGCCGACAACGCCGTCAACCCCGAGGGCAAGAAAGCCGCCCTCCGCGCCATTATCGACGCCTACAACGCCCGCTATGGGACCGCGCACGTCATCAGCGAATTTGACCAGTATTATCAGGACGTGCAGACGCGCATCAAATCGCAGCAATACCCCCTTGCCGACGTGCCCCACGATCAAAAAATCGACATCACCATCGTGGTGGACATGCTCCTCACCGGCTTTGATTCCCCCTATCTGAACACGCTTTATGTGGACAAGAACCTGCGCCACCACGGGCTGATTCAGGCTTTTTCCCGTACCAACCGCGTGCTCAACGATACCAAGCCCTACGGCAATATCCTTGACTTCCGCCACCAGCAGGATCGCGTGGACGAGGCCGTGCGGCTCTTTTCCGGCGAAAAAGACGACGAGGCCGCCCGCAGGATATGGCTTGTGGACCCCGTGCCCCGCGTTATCGACAATTACGGCAAGGCCGTGGACGCCCTGCGCGCTTTCATGCAGTCGCAGGACCTGCCCTGCGCCCCCGAGGCTGTTCCCGCGCTCAGGGGCGATCAGGCCCGCGCCCAGTTCATCCGCCTGTTCAAGGACGTGCAGCGCCTCAAGACGCAGCTTGATCAGTACACCGACCGCACGCCCGACCATGACGCCGCCATTGAAACCATCCTGCCCGCCAACGATTTGCAGGCCTTCCGGGGCGTCTATCTTGATACGGCCCGCAGTCTGCGCCAGCTCCAGGAACGGCCGGACAAGACCCCCGATCCGCGCGTGCGGGACCTCGACTTTGATCTCGTCCTCTTTGCCTCCGCGCTCATCGACTACGATTATATCATGTCCCTGCTGGCCGATTATACCCGGCAATCCCCGGCGCAAAAGGAATACACCCGCAGGCAGCTCGTGGCCCTCATCGCCGCCGATGCCAAATTCATGGACGAACGCGACACCATCGCCGCCTATATCGACACCCTCCCCGCCGGCCAGCCGCTGGATGAACAGGCCGTCCGGCAGGGCTATCAAACCTTCCGCACGCAGGCCCGGCAACAGGCCGTGGACGCCCTCGCCGCCCGCCATGCCCTGAACCCCGACGACCTCCGCGCCCTCGTCCAGACCGTCCTCCAGCGCGGCCGCTTCGACGGCGGCGACCTCCGCCCCCTGCTGGCCCCCCTTAACCTCGGCTGGAAAGCCCGCAGCCGCAAGGAAATCGAAATTATGGCCGACCTCGCTCCCCTCCTGCGCACCCTCGCGGACGGGCAGGAACTCCACGGACTGGAAGCCTACGAGGCGTAGAAAGTGAGATATTGGGCTTGGGGGGAAGGGAAACCCCTCTGCTAGCGCGAGAGGGGTTTCCCTTCCCCCCAAGCCCCCCATCCCTTCCCCAGCGCGCTTTATTCATGACAGATTCCCCCGCCCAAAGGCTGCGTATATGACCAAAGAAATAAGCGAATGCGTCCCCCGCCTGCGATTCCCGGAGTTTATGAGGGAAAAGTGGCAATACTTTCCTGCAAATACTTTTTTTTCTGATGCAAAAGAAAAAAATTATAAAGATTTAGATATTCCTATCTTAGCAATAACACAAGATAATGGCGCTATTCCAAGGACTGACATTAATTATAATGTCATTACCAGTCGTAAAAGCATTAAAAATTATAAAATTGTACAAAAAGGGGACTTTATTATTAGCCTTAGATCTTTCCAAGGCGGTATCGAATATTCAAAATTTGACGGACTTTGCAGCCCTGCATATATAGTGTTAAGAAAAATATACAAACATAATTATTACAATATATTTTTTGCTTATTTTTTTAAAACAAAAAATTTTATATCTATATTAAACAAAGATTTAACAGGAATCCGCGATGGGAAAATAATCCCCTATACTCATTTTTCAAAACTTTATTTACCCCTTCCTTGCATTAAAGAACAACAAAAAATAGCCGACTGCCTGTCCTCCCTTGATGAACTCATCGAAGCCTGCGAACAGAAATGTAACGCCCTCAAGCAGCATAAAAAAGGGCTGATGCAGTGCCTTTTCCCCGTCGAAGGAGAAACCACGCCCCGCTGGCGTTTTCTCGAATTTCGAGATTCTGGGGAGTGGAAAGAAACTAGGGTATCACAGCTTGGAGAAATTATTACAGGGAAAACGCCGAGCACTACAAATCAAGCATATTGGAATGGTGAATATATATGGATTACACCTACTGATATATTGTCAAAAAAATATATCTCTTCTTCAGAAAGAACTATTACATCAAGATGGCTTAACAACAAAAAAGCATTACCAATAAATACAATATTAATTACTTGCATTGCAAGCATCGGGAAAAATTGTATTCTAAAAAAGGCAGGCTTTTGCAATCAACAAATCAACGCTATAATTCCAACGCCAAACTACAATTCAGACTTCATATATTACATATTCGACATATACAATCATATTTTAATTACAAATGCAGGAATAACAGCAACAAGAATACTACCAAAATCAAAATTTGTGGATCTTCTATTCCCCTTTCCCTCCCTTCCAGAGCAGCAAAAAATCGCGGATTGTCTTTCCTCTCTTGATGATCGGATAGCGGCGGAAGAAGACAGGCTTGCGGCCTTGCGGGAGCACAAGAAGGGACTGATGCAACAGTTATTTCCGCGCTATGAATGAGGCATTTGTCCCCTTCTGAAAAAGCGCGTTGGGGGAAGGATGGGGGGCCCGGGGGGAAGGAAACGCCCCTTGCGCGCTAGCCAAGGGGGTTTCCTTCCCCCCGGCAGAATGATTCAAAGGAAGAAAAGATGACCGAACAGGCACAGCAGCAACTGGGCGCGACCTTATGGGGCATAGCGGACGAGCTGCGCGGCTCCATGAATGCGGATGATTTTCGTGATTACATGCTGTCGTTTCTTTTTTTGCGTTACCTGTCGGACAGGTACGAGGAGACGGCGCGGGAGGAGCTGGGGCCGGACTATCCGGCGGCGGAGGCGGGGCGGACGCCCCTGCAAATCTGGTACGCGAACAATGCCGCCGATGTGCCGGAGCTGGAAGAGTTGCTGCGCCGCCGGCTGCATTACGTCATCCCGCCGGACTACCTCTGGAGCAGCATCGCGGAGCTGGCCCGCACGCAGGACGCCCATTTGCTGGAAACGCTGCTGAAAGGTTTCCGGCACATTGAGGACGAATCCTTTGAAAGCTCCTTCCGGGGCCTGTTTTCAGAGATTAACCTCACCTCCGAAAAGCTGGGCAAGGGGTACGCGGAGCGTAACGCCATGCTGTGCCGGATCATCACCCGGCTGGCCGAGGAGCTGGCGACCTTCTCCACGGATGTGGACACGCTGGGCGACGCCTACGAATACCTGATCGGCCAGTTTGCCGCCGGTTCCGGCAAAAAGGCGGGCGAGTTCTACACCCCGCAGCAGATTTCCGGCATCCTCTCCGCCATTGTGACGCTGGACTGTCAGGACCCCGCCACAGGCAAAAGACCCTATCTGGGCAGCGTGCTGGACTTTGCCTGCGGTTCCGGATCGCTGCTGCTCAATGTCCGCAAGCGCATGGGTACGGACGGCATCGGCATGATCTACGGGCAGGAAAAGAACGTCACCACCTACAACCTCGCCCGCATGAACATGCTGCTTCACGGCGTGAGCGACGCGGCCTTTACCATCTTTCACGGCGACACGCTGACAAACGACTGGGACATGCTGCGCGAGAGCAATCCGGCAAAAATGCCCCGCTTCGACGCCGTGGTGGCAAACCCGCCGTTCAGCTACCGCTGGAAGCCGGAAGAAGACATGGCAAACGACGTGCGCTTCAAAAATTACGGCCTTGCGCCCAAATCAGCCGCGGACTTTGCCTTCCTGCTGCATGGCTTTCATTACCTGAAACCGGATGGCGTCATGGCGATTATCTTGCCGCACGGCGTGCTGTTCCGGGGCGGCGTGGAAGCCCGCATCCGCAAGAAATTGCTGGAAGACGGCGCCATAGATTCGATCATCGGCCTGCCCGCCAACCTGTTCTTTTCCACGGGCATTCCCGTCTGCGTGCTGGTGCTGAAAAAATGCCGCAAGGCGGACGACGTGCTGTTCATCAACGCGGCGGAACAGTTCGAGAAAGGCAAGCGGCAGAATCGCCTGTTGCCGGAACATATCGACAGAATCGTCGCGGCCTATCAGTACCGGAAGGAGGAAGAACGCTTCTCCCGCCGCGTCGCCATGCGGGAAATAGCGGAAAACGACTTCAACCTGAACATATCCCGCTACATTTCCACGGCCGAACCGGAAGAGGAAATAGACCTTGCCGCCGTCCACCGGGAACTGACGGAAATCGACGCCCGTATCGCCGAGGCTACGGCCCGGCATAACAGCTTCCTGCGGGAACTGGGCCTGCCGGAAATTTTATAATCTGACCGCCATGCCGGGGGACGTGCGCGGAAGGAAAGCGCGCGGGCAACCGCGACGCGCATCCTCCAGAATAAAAGTTTTCGGTAGAGGGATGGGGGGTCCGGGGGGAAGGGAGACCCCCTTTTTCAAAAGGGGGTCTCCCTTCCCCCCGCCGCTCCCCCGAAACCGCCAACGACGCATCAGGCGTCGTGCCAGCCAAGGAACATCTTGTAGGCGGGGTTGTCCGACTCGTCGATATAGGGGTAGCCCATCTTTTCCACGCGAGCGAGGAAGGCTTCAAAAGCGGCCTGCTTTTCCTTGGGAACTTCCATGCCGAACAGAACGCGCCCGTAGTCCGCGCCGTGGTAGCGATACTGAAAGAGGGTGCAGTTGAGGGGGGTTTCCATGGCGTCCATGAAATCCATGAGGGCGCCGGGACGTTCGGGGAAGAAGAAACGGATCAGACGCTCGTTGGTCAGGTGAGGGGCATTGCCGCCGACCATGTGCCGCAGGTGGATCTTGGCCAGCTCGTTGTCCGTCAGATCCAGCGCGGAGAAGCCGGCCTTGTGCAGGTCTTCCATGACGGCGGCGATCTCTTCGCGATTCTTGATATCGATGCCGACCATGACGCGGGCTTTTTCGGGATCGGCAAAGCGCGTGCACAGCTCGGTGATATTTCTGTTGCCGATGACCGCGCAGAGCTTGCGGAAACTGCCGACCTCTTCGGGGATGGTCACGGCGAGGAAGGCTTCGCGATCGGCGCCGATCTTGGCGCGATCCACCACATGACTGAGGCGATCAAAGTTCATGTTCGCGCCGCTGACCACGGAAACCAGGGTGGCGTCGCGAAGATTGCCCGCCGCCGCGTAGGCGCGCAGCCCGGCCAGCGCGAGCGCTCCCGCCGGTTCGGCGACCACGCGGGTATCCTCGAAAATATCCTTGATGGCGCCGCAGATGGCGTCGGTATCCACGGTTATGATATCGTCGAGCAGATCGCGGCAGAGGGCGAAGGTCTCGTTACCCACCAGCTTGACCGCCACGCCGTCGGCAAAGAGCCCCACGCGGGAGAGCTCCACGGGATGACCGGCCATGATGGAAAGACGCATGGCGTCGGAATCCGAGGGTTCCACGCCGATGACCCGGATATCGGGCCGCAGGTTCTTGATGTAGGCGGCGATGCCGGCCGCCAGACCGCCGCCGCCGATGGGCACGAAAACCGCATGAATGGGATCGGGGTGCTGGCGAAGGATCTCCATGCCGATGGTTCCCTGCCCGGCGATGACGTCGGGGTCGTCGAAGGGAGGGATGAAGACGTAGCCCGTCTGCTGAATGAGATCCAGCGTATGCCGCCAGGCGTCGCTGAAGGATTCGCCGTAAAGCACGACCTGCCCGCCGAGGCGGCGCACGGCGTCCACCTTGATAGCGGGGGTCGTCATGGGCATGACGATGACGGCCTCGCAGCCCAGCTTTCTGGCGGAAAGCGCCACGCCCTGGGCGTGGTTGCCGGCGGAGGCGGCGATGACGCCCCGGCGCAGCTCTTCGGGCGAAAGGCGGGCCATCTTGTTGTACGCGCCCCGCAGCTTGAAGGAAAAGACCGGCTGCGCGTCTTCGCGTTTCAGCAGAACGCGATTGCCGAGACGCCGGGAAAGGTTGACCGCTTCTTCAAGCGGCGTTTCATGGGCCACGTCGTAGACGCGGCTCAGGAGAATCCTTGTCAAATATTCGCTATGCGTATCCATGAAGAACCTGCCGCAAAAACTGTTGAACAAACAGGGATGAAAAATTTTGTATACACCTCTTTAAAAGCAGGCACAAGAATTGCTTCCGCGTCTTCTATGGGCGGCAGGAAAAAGATTGACGCAGCGGGCTCGCCATTGCAACATAGGACGCCTTTCTTGTCGTCGAACGCCCAGTTTCCGACAAGAAGATCTCGCAGGACAAGGCAAAGCCGGACAGCGGCCTTTCCGTCCGCATTGGGGGAATCTCGGTGTACGATCAGATTTTGGATGAAATTCCAGAACTTATCTATATTGTCGAAGACGCGACCCATGAGCTTCTGTACGCCAATAAGCCGCTGAGGGATCTCGTCGGCGACGGCGATTATCGCGGCAAGAAATGTTACGCCTACCTTCAGGGATTTGCCCAGCCGTGCGCCTTCTGCTCCCGCGACCGCCTGACGAAGGATCGCTTTTATGTCTGGGAGCATTACAACGAGAAGCTGAACCGGTATTATCAGCTCAAGGAAAAGCTGATTCTCTGGCAGGGGCGGAAAGCCCGCCTGGAAATCGCCTTTGACATCACGGAGGGCACGCGGCAGCGCAAGCAGCTGGTGTCGGCCCTGAGCGCCGAAAGCTTCATTTCCCAATGCGCCCGCACGCTCTATGAAAACGACGATCTGCAATGCGCCATGGACACGGTGCTGAGCATGATCGGCGCGCAGTGTTCCGCCGAGCGGACGCGCATTTTCGAGTTGCAGGGCGCTCCGCTGGAAGTTTCCGTGGGCGACGCCAACGTGGCCATGAAGCTGACGGGGCGCGAAATACGCTGCACGTACGAATGGATTCATCCCGACAAGATGAACGTGCTGAACACGCCCTTCGCGGGGCTGCCGGTGGAGGCCTTTCACGGCTGGCTGCCCCTGTTCCGGCAGCATCGTCCCGTCGTCATCTCCACGCCGGAAGACGTCAGGGAAGAGCAGCCGCTTGTCTATCAGATGATGCTTAACAACGGCATCAATTCCCTGCTGGTCTTTCCTCTCAGCCTTGATCATCGTTACCTTGGCGCGTTCAGCATCATTAACTACGATGTCGAGAGCCTCAAGGAGACATTCGGGCTGCTTGACGCGCTGAATTATTTCATCGCGTCGGCCATCATGCGCCGCAACGCGCTGCGGGAGCTGCAACGCATCAGCCTTGAGGATCGGCTGACGGGTCTTTACAATCGCAACGCCCTGATTCACCACGCGGAAAATCCTCCCAGGGGGAGCGTCGGCGTCGTGTATCTGGATCTCAACGGCCTCAAGCTCATCAACGACACGGAAGGGCATACCAGGGGCGACGAAATGCTGTGCGCCGCCGCCCGGTTGTTGCAGCAGCATTTTCCCCGGGCCCGCTGCTATCGGGTCGGGGGCGACGAATTCGTGGCTCTCTGGCACGGCGCGGACAACAAGGAATTCACGGCCGCCGCCCATGCGCTGCGGGAAGCCTTCGGCAGCGGCGGCCCCATCACGGGGGCCGTCGGTTCCGTCTGGAGCGAAACGCCGGATCGGCTGCTGGAGACCATCAGCATGGCCGACGCGCAGATGTACTGCGCCAAGAAGGCCTATTACAGCCAGCAGGCGCCGGCCGAAACGTCCGATCGCAATCTGGACGAGGCCATTCTGGCCCTTGCGGATGAAACGCGGGTTCGCCACGCCCTGCGCCACGGCCAGTTCCGTCCCCGCTGGGCGCTGCGTAACGAAGCGCCCAACCATACCTTTTCCAGCCTGCTGCTGGAGGCGGATTTCGTGCACGACGGCATGGTCTTCGATCCGGGCGTGTTCCTGAGCGTTCTTGAGGAGGCCGGGCACACGCATCTGCTTGATCGTTTTCTGTTTTCCTGCGCCTGCCGGCGACTGGCCTCATGGCGCAAGGATAACATTCCCGGCGTGCCCATTCATATCTTCCTTTCCGTCCACACCCTGCGGCGCATTCAGACCCTGCGCGACATGGAGCAGGAGCGGCAGGCGCTGGAGGTTCCGGCCGTCAGCCTGCGGCTGCATCCGCTGGGCGGCGCCGTCGACGCTTCGTCCCTTGACGGCATTCTTCTGCTGCAATCCCTGGGCTACAGCTTCGGCGACGCGCCCGATCCCGCGCGTCCCGAACTGGACGCCTTCCTTGCCGCCGGCCTGAAGGCCCTGAATATCGACAAGGACGGCGCGCGCCACCTGCTCGGGCATCCTCATGCCGTCAGTCTGCTGCGCCTGCTGCTGAGTCTTTGCCGCGCGGACGAGGTGCCGAACGCCCGGCGCCATTTCTGCCTGAACTGCGACCGTATCGCCCTGCCGCCCCAGCAGCTTTCCGACGACGATCTCGACAAATTCATGGCCAGACAGCGCGACAAATAGGCGTCGCCGCCGGACGCGCGATTGTCAAAAAAACGACCAGAAAAACGTCTTAACAAGAAAATTCAATAAATTAATTACAACGGAACGATTCTTGCTTTCTAGGGTCATGGACAGAACGCCCTTCGTTCTGTCGTTCGGACGCGCGCATCGCGCCCGTTCTCGCCATCGACATTCACGACCCGGACGGCGCATGTCGTCACGGCGATGACATTCCCGGCGTCCCCGAAGAGACAGGAGGCGACGGAGGAGGCGTCATGAATCATTCCATCTTTACCGTATCTCCTTCCGCGGACGACAAGAAGACTCTTCCGTCCGCCGCACGTTCGCAGAATCGTCAGGGCCTGGCCACCTTTGCCGACATCATGGCCACGGCGCGGGAAAAGAACGCGGCGACCGCGCCGGCGGACTCTTCCCGCCTTGTTCTGGCCGGGCGCAACCCCAGCGACGTGGCCCGCGCGCATGTGTTCAGCAAGGCTCAGGCCGACATGCGGCGCACCAACGCGCTGGAGCGTCTGGCCGACACGCTGAGCCCCGACGGTACGTCTTCGCTCGCTCTGGCCGGCGGCATGAACACCGCGCGCCAGCTGCAAAACATGGCCGCCATGAGCGATATCGAAATGCCGGGAAGCGGCCTGCGAACCATTCGGGAACTGCAACGCTGCGACTATATCCGCACGCGCACCGTCACGGATGCCGCGCGGCATCAGGCGCGCGTCGCCTCGCTGCGCCGCCGGCGCGCCCGCGACACGGGCGAGGATATCGGCGGGCTTTCCGCCCAGTTTGAATCCGGCAGCGAGGGCATCGCGGCCATCGGCTACGATCGCACGGGCGGCACGTCCTACGGGAAGTATCAGATTGCCTCGCGCGTGGGCAGCATGACGGCCTTCCTGAACTTCCTTGACGACGAGGCCCCGGATATCGCCGAGCGCCTGCGTTCCGCCGGTCCGGCCAATACCGGCAGCCGCAAGGGCGCCATGCCCGAGGAATGGCGGGCCATTGCCGCGGAACAGCCCGAACGTTTCGGTTCGCTGCAGGAAAACTTCATTCTGGAAAGCCATTACAAGCCCGCGCTGGAGAGCATCGGCGAAAGCACCCGTCTGAACGTGGATCGTCTTTCCAAGGCCATGCGCGAAGTTATCTGGAGCACGGCCGTGCAGCACGGCCCGGCGGGGGCCGCCCGCCTCTTTACCCGGGCCGACGAAATGAGCGGCAAGAGCGATACCGGCTATGAAAAGCGCCTGATTCGCAATCTGTACGCGCTGCGCGCCGGGCAGTTTGGTTCCTCCGACGCCAGCGTGCGCGCGGCCGTGGGCAATCGCTTCAAAAAGGAAGAGGTGCTGGCGCTCAACATGCTGGGCGGCGGCGCTTCCGACAGCAATCTGGCCTGACGCGGATCGCATCGAAATTTCTCTCACTGACGGGGAGAAAGGCCTGCCGGATTTCATGGGGAAGTCCGGCAGGCCTCGCCAGTTTCTGGGGGTTGCGTCCGGCGCGGCTCGTATTGCCCCGGCCCGCGCGATGCGATACCACGAGGGAGCGCGCCGGCATGCTCCGTCGCGCGCGTCCTCTTTCGTTCCGAAGCGGGTCGCGCCATCGCGCAGAGCATTTTCAGCCCGGAACAATTCAGGAACGATTCTTGCATAAAACAGGAACATATTGCGGAGCGGAAAAAACAGCCGCCCGTCCAAAGCAGAGAAAAATGCCGTGCGGCTTTGCCGGAGGGCAGGGAGGAATCATGATCATCATTGACGGTCGCACCAGCGACAAGTCTATTTCCGACTTCGCAAACCTGGAAGAAATTCTTGCGGCCATAATGAATTCCGAAGAAATGGCCGATCGTGTCATTACGGACATTCTGGTAAACAACGCCCCCTTCTCGGAAATCTATCCGCATCAGGCCGAAGACATGGGCAGCGATACCATCACTTCCGTGGAAGTGCGCTCCAAGGGGGCCGCGGAAATGGCGCTTTCCATCTCCGCGGAAATGGAAAAGGTTGCGCGCATGATGGCGGGCGCGTCGCGCGAGATCGCGCGCCTGTTCCGCGAAGCCTCGGACAGCGAAGCGCTTGAGCTGCTTCAGGATCTGCTGGACGTAACGCGGGACTTCCTCAACATGATTGACACGCTGTGCAACCAGCATGCCCGCCAGGTTCCCGAAGGCTACAAGGCCAAGACGGAAAAACTTTCCGAAATGCTCTCTGAAATGACCGACGTGCTGGGCAACGAAGACTGGATTCTGCTGGCGGACATGCTGGAATACGACTTCCAGCCCCTGTGCGAAGAATGGCGCGAAATCTGCCAGTCGCTGCATGCGGAACTGTCTTCCGCCGCCAAGTAAGGAGGATACGATGAAAAACCCTCTCGACATTCTGGACATGGCGCTGAACGTCGCTCACGGTGAAGAGCGCGCCCTTTCGGCCAGAAACTACGAGCTTGCGGCGGAACTGCATGCAAACCGCGTGAAGCTACTGGACGCGGCCTGGAAGCTGCGCGATCTGGCGCCCGCCGACGCCTACCGGAAAAAGCTGCTCGAAATGGTCGATATTCAGAAAAACGTTCAGGGCATGGTGGAAAAGGCGCATGACGTGATCCGCGCCAGCCTCCAGCATACGCACCGCCAGCAGCGCCGCCTCACGGCCTACCAGAAGTGCGTGCGCATGGCCATGTAACAGGCGCAGTCCGTCCCGAAAGGCTGATTTACCGACGCTCCGGCTTTCGCAAATGCGGAAGCCGGAGCGTTCTGTCTTCCGGGGCGGCGGGACAACCCCGGAGCGCCGCTCGCCGCGCCCTCCCCTGCCGCCGGAAGCCGCTTCCGAAAAAGCGAAAAAAAAAGAGGAAGGGAACGCGCTCCCTTCCTCCTGAAGAATACCGGCCAGATTTCCCGCTCAGGGCGTCTGCAGCAGCGCCAGAATCAGCCCCATGAGCATCAGGGCGCTGCATCCCAGCGCGACGATGATGACGGGCCGCCAGCGCAGGGAAGACCGGCGCGGAAACAGCCAGACGCCAAGCGGCCCCAGCAGCAGCCCCAGCAGCACGGCCGCGCCCTTGTCCGTCCGCGCCGCGCGCCAGTTCCACAGGGCGCAGCCCATCGCCGCAACACACCACAAAACCGTCAGCATATCCGCTCCTTTGTCCCGCGTGTCAGACGCCGTAAACGCCGTTGACCTGAAGGGAATACATTCCTTCTCTGGCCCGGGCAAGACCGATGCGCACGAACAGCTCTTCATAGCGCTGCATCCGCGCCTGCAGTTCGCTGATGGCGTCCGCCCTGTTCTTCAACCCGGCGCGATACCACGCCCACTGCATGAGAGGGATATTGAACCAGTCGCGCTCGTTCTGGAAAATCATGCGGATAATGTGCGTATGCGTCGCCCTGTTGTCCGGCGTGAGCTTGACCTTGTTGCGCCGGCACCTGACGGTCGCCAGCGAACGCCCCACGCCCTGATCCTGCTTGATATAGCGGTTATCAATGATCATCGACTGGAATTCGCGCGCCAGCGAGGCGCGGCAGGAGGCGGACAGCGCCTTTTTCAGGGCGGCCCCGCTGGCGGGCGTCACCGAGAGCAGGCGCTCCATGAAAAAATCCTCCACAAAGGGCGGCTCGCCGTAAAACTCCCCCTCCATCTCCAGCATCGCGCCGGGCACGATGCCCTTTGCCACGCAGCCGCGCTCGCTGAGATAAGGCAGGGGCCGGACATTTTGCCCTGTTTCCATGTCGACGCCCGCAATATACAGCAAACCGCCCTTGCTGTGAGGCGTCAAGTCCGTCACGATAATGGAACAGGCCATACTTTCCTCCTGCGGCGCCGGATCGGCGTCTTTCGGTCGCCAGCGCGCCCCCCGCACGGCGACATTCGGGGCAGAACCCTCGCGCGGCAAAAAATCTCTCGCAAGAAGGCCGCTTGCGAAGCGATACGGCGCGCGCCCGGATATGGGTAGCGCGTCTACGAAAATGACGCAAGTCCCGCGTCGCGCCGGCGTTCCGCCAGACCGGCTCCGGCGCGGGGCGGCGGACAAGCCGGCGGCCGCCGAAACGTCCCGCTCCAGAGCGTCCAGCCTTTGAAAAAGGCGAAACGCGAGGCGGCGGCGCAGGCCGCCCGGCCCGAAGCGAGCGGAAAAACCGGTTTTTCTCCGCGAAACGACAGGCCGTAACGCTCTAGATCTCCGTCACAACGGGCATGACGACCGGATCGCGTTCCAGAACCCGGCGGAAGAAGCGCCGCAGCGACGAGCGGATGCCGTCCTGCAGGCGCGTCAGCTGGCCGGGGCGCACGGATTCGACTTCGTCAAGCACAAGGCATTTGGCGTCTTCCAGCACATGGCTGTAGCGCTGTTCAAAGACAAAGCCCTTGGAAAACATTTCCGGCCCGTGCAGGATGCTGCCGGTTTCCGAGTCCAGCACCAGCACGACGACGACCATGCCCTCGTCGCCAAGAATGCGCCGCTCCCGCAGAACCGCCGTTCCCACGTCCCCCACGCCCTTGCCGTCAACCAGCGTGCATTCCACCGGCAGGGAGGGTTCCAGACGGAAGCCGTCCGGCAGAAGGGTGATGGGGTGCCCGTCTTCCAGCACCACGACGTTTTCGCGCGGCACGCCGTTTTCCACCGCCAGCCGGCCGTGCTTTACAAGATGACGGTATTCCCCGTGCACGGGCACGAAGATATTGGGATTGACCGCCCGCAGCATTTCCACAAGTTCGTCCCGGTGCGCGTGCCCCGAGGCGTGAATGGAACGCACGCTTTCGTACAGCACTTCCGCGCCAAGCCGGTACATTTCATTGATCAGCCGCGACACGGCCTTGGCGTTGCCGGGAATCATGCGGGAGCTCATGACCACCGTGTCGCCCTCGCGCACGCTTAGCTGCCGGTGCCCGCCGTAGACCATGCGCGAAAGCGCCGAGAGCGGTTCCCCCTGCGCGCCGGTCACGACCAGCACAAGCTGCTCGTCGGGCAGATCCGGCACGCCGTTATGGGCGTTGAAGAAATTGGGCGGCAGTTTGGCGATGCCCAGATCGCGGGCCATTTCAATGTTGTTGGCCAGCGACTTGCCGCTGACGACCACCGTGCGGCCATGCTCGCGCGCCAGATCGAAAACTTCCTGAATGCGCTGTATATGGCTCGAAAAAAGCGTGATGACGATGCGCCCCTTCGCCGTGTCGAACACGCGCCCAAGAGACGCCATGACCTCGCGTTCCGAAAGGGAATGCCCCTCGCGCTCCACGTTGGTGGAATCGGCCATGAGCAGCCGGGCGCCGTCGCCGCAAAATTCGGCTATGCCCTTCAGATCCGTGCAGACGCCGCTCATGGGCGTGGGATCGAGCTTGAAGTCTCCCGTATGCACCACGCGCCCCACGGGCGTTTCCACGCCCAGGGCAAAGCCCTCGGGAATGGAATGGCACACGGGGAAAAAGCGGAATCGCAAGTCCCCGAGCCGCACGCGCCCGCGGCTGTCCACGGGGCACAGCTCCGCGGCGTCCAGCAGTTCATGCTCGCGCAGCTTGTGCTCCACCAGCGCCAGCGTAAAGCATGAGCCGTAGATGCGCACGCCCTTCAGCTGCGGCACGACCCAGGGCAGGGCGCCGATATGATCCTCGTGCCCGTGCGTCAGCACAATGCCCAGCAGCTTTTCCTTTACGGCGGACAGGGCCGCGAAATGCGGAATGACCACATCCACGCCAAGGTGGCAGTCGTCGGGAAACATCAGACCGCAGTCAATCATCACAACGCCGCTGGCGGTTTCCCACAGCTGGCAGTTGAGGCCGATTTCGCCCAGGCCTCCCAGCGGCGTTATCGTCAAGTAGGCTTCGTTCATCACTCCTCTGCTTCGCGCGCAAAACGCGCCACGGGGCAGGCGCGGCGCGCCTGCCCTTTCGTCAGTTCCGGGACGTCCGGCCGACCATGTCGGCCCAAAAATACGGGGGCGGACGCCGTCCTTCCGCTGCAAGGAGGCGCGACCGCGCGCGACGGGAAGGCTCCGCGCGGCTGCGCCGCAGCGCGCGACGTCGGAGAACGCCGCGCGCCGGGGCGCCGCGGGAAGCGGCCCGATCGAAAGGACGGCGGCGCGCAGGGAGCCGCCCCTTCCCGACCGGCAAAAATTTTCGCGGCGCACCCGACCGGCGCGCCTTTCGCGAGGCTAGCCGGCGGCCGCGCGCGTCACGTCCGGGTGAAATTCGCCCATGGCGACGTACAGCTGGGCCAGCGCCGTCAGATAGTCGGCCTTGGCGCCGGTCAGGGCCGCGTGCGCGGACTTGAGGTTGGAAGAGGCGTCCAGCACGTCAAAGTTGGTGCCCACGTGCTCATGATAACGGGCCACGGCCACGTCGTAGGCTTCCCGCGCCTGCGTCACGCCCTTCTGGGCGACGCCGATGCGCTTTTCCGCCTCGCGCACGGCCAGCAGCTTCGACTTGACGTCGTAGCCGACGTTGAGCTTGAGGTCCTCTTCCTCATAGCGCATCTTGGTCACCAGCCAGCCCGCCTGCTGATCGGCGTAGTAGGTCGTCCCCCACTGGAAGACCTCCCAGGTCGCGCGCGCGCCGACCTCCCAGGTGGAGGAACGGGAGCCGTGATTCCCGGAATTACGCAGATCCGGCGTGTTGCCTTCCTGCGTAATATTGTAATAGGCCTCGATCTGCGGGTAATAGTCGCTCTGCACTTCCTTCTGGCTCTTGCCCGCGATCTCGACGCTCTTTTTGGCGATGTACAAATCCGGGCGCTGCCTGTAGGCGCGCTCCAGACACTGTTCCAGCGACAGGCGGAACGGCACGTGCGTCAGGGCGCCCGCATAGGAAACCTGCGCCGTGGCGGGCAGGCCCAGAAGGGTGTTCAGCTCCGCCAGATAGGTTTCCCGCAAATTTTCGGCCTGAATGTAGGAACGCTCCGCCTCGCTGACGTCCACTTCGGCCTGCAGCACGTCCAGACGGGGGCTGAGACCCACGTCGTAATGGGCGCGGGTAATCTTGAGCTGATCGCGCAGACGCTCGAGGGCGTCCCGCTCGCTCAGGCTGTCTTCCACCGCCCGCAGGTAGTTGAGAAAGGCGGTCTGCACCTTTTCCGTCATGCTCAATTCGGCCTGCCGCACGGCGGCCTTGTCGCTGTCGGCCTGAAGGGCGGCCTTCTGGTAGGCGGCGAGCAGCTGAAAGCCCTGGAACACGGGCTGAGAAACCTCGACGCCCCAACTGTAGACGCCGTATTCGGCGGGGCGCTGCGTCGAGGACGGACTCCGCTCCTGCTTGGTAACGCCGTAGCTCATGCCCAGACGCGGGCCGAAGGCGCCGCGGGCCGACTTGCGGCCTTCCTCGGAGGAACGCCGCTGCGCTTCCTGCGCCCCGAGGCTGGGATTATGATGCAGGGCCCGCTCCACCGCGCCTTTCATGTTCAGCGGCGTCCGCGGCAGCGGTTCCCGGGCGCGATCCGCGGCGCCCATGGGGCGTTCCCCGGCGTAGAGGGGCGTCCGGGACGCGCCGGAGTCTCCGGCGGACGCCTCAGTGATCCAGAAGGTTCCGGACAGGCTCAGCGCCAGTCCGCACGCGCACACTCCGAAAAAGATTCCTGCTTTCATAACTCCCGCCCTGTCGCGACGGCGAACGAATGCGATCCGCGCCGCGCCCGCGCGACGACGGTAAAACGCTGCAAGGGAACAATGGGCCGCCGCGCCTGTCCGCAGGCCGCGCACAACGGCCCGCGTTCGCGGAAGCAAGGGAAATTTCATCCGAAAACGGCGATCCGCCGCGCCATGTCAACATATCATGGCAGGTCAGTATACACAGGCAGGGGGGCGCTTGGCAATGCGCTTGGCCGCCGAAATCTCTAAATTTCATCTTGAAAAACTCTTGACTTCACGGCATGCTGCTCAACGATGCGCGCCTGCCCGGCCCGCCCGACAGGGCGCACAGGCGGCAGACATGCGCGATCCTCGCGCCTTTTTTTACGGAGACCGGAATGGAATTCAGCTTTTTTACCATGGTGGCGCAGGCCAGCCTTGTGGCCCAATGCGTTCTGGCATTCCTGCTGCTCATGTCCGTGGGCAGCTGGGGCCTCATGATTCAGAAAGCCATAGCCCTCGGCGCGGCGCAAAAGAAGGCCCAGAGCGGCACCCTCCGCTTCGAGAAGGCCGCCACGCTGCGCGAAGCCGTCCAGTCGCTCGGCGCCGATCCATCTTCGCCCCTCTATTACGTGGCGCATCAGGGCGTTCTGGAATTCAATCGATCCAAGGAGCTCGGCAACGACAGCGAAGTGGTCGTCGACAACGTGCGCCGCGCCCTGCGTCAGGGCGTCGCCAGCGAAATGGCGCGTCTGCAGAACTCGCTGTCCCTGCTGGCGACGGCGGCCAACACCGCCCCCTTCATCGGCCTGTTCGGCACCGTCTGGGGCATCATGAGCTCCTTCCACTCCATCGGCATGCTCAAGACGGCCTCGCTCGCCACGGTCGCGCCCGGCATCTCCGAGGCGCTCGTGGCCACGGCCATCGGCCTGCTCGTGGCCGTGCCGGCCACCATCGGCTTCAATATCTTCATGGGCAAGATCGCCCAGGTGGACACGCTGCTCGTCAACTTCGCGGGCGTCTTTCTCAACCGCGTTCAGCGCGAGCTCAACGCGCACCGCCCGGTGACCCGCGCCGGCGCCACGGAGATGTAGTCATGGGAGCCAATGTCGGCGGAGGCAGCAAGTTCGTCTCCGAAATCAACGTGACCCCCTTTGTCGACGTCATGCTGGTGCTGCTGATCATCTTCATGGTCGCGACGCCCATGATGAGCCAGGGCATCGACGTGGACCTGCCGCAGACAAAGCAGGTGGAAGTGCTGCCCACCGAATCGGAAAACATGGTCATGACGGTGCGTCAGGACGGAAAGATCTTTCTGGACGAATACCCCGTGGAGATGGACGATCTTGAAAACAAGCTCCAGGTCCTCGTCAAGGAAAAGAACAAGACGCTCTTCCTTCAGGCCGACAAGAACGTTCCCTACGGGACCGTCGTGGACATCATGGGCCGGATCAAGGCCGTGGGCATCGAAAAGCTCGGCGTCGTGGCCGAAAAGCCCGACGACGCTCCCGCCGCCCGCCGCTAGCCTTCTCTCCCGGCATGGCTCGGAGACGACGCCCGCCTCCCGCCGCAGACGCAAAAGATTGTCATCATGAACTGGGCTTCCTACATTCTCTCCCTCTGCCTGCACGCGCTGGTTATCCTGCTGATCTGGATCTGGCCCGCTACGCCGCCGCTCAAACTGGATACGCCTCCGGTCATGATCAGCCTTGTGGACGGAGCGCCGGGCGGCAACAAGACGCCGTCGTCCATTCTTGGCGCGGCGGGACAGCCGACCTCCGGCCCCAGGGATTTCGCGGCCCCCGCGCCCAAGGCCGAAGTGGCGGCCCCCCCGCAGAGCGCGCCCGAGGCCGCGCCCATCAAGACGCCGCCGCGCGAGGCCGCGCAGGATCGCCCCGCCCGGGACGAAGTCAAGGAAGCGCCCCGCCCGCGTCCCAAGCCCGACGACAACGCCGCCCTCCTCGCCCAGAAAAAGAAGGAAGAGGAAATCAAGCGCTGGGAAGAAGAGCGCAAGCGCGAGCTGGCCGAAGCCAGGAAAAAGGAAGAGGAACGGCAGAAGGCCGAACAGAAGAAAAAGGAAGAAGAGCGCAAGAAGGCCGAGCAGAAGAAAAAGGAAGAGGAACGCAAGAAGGCCGAACAGAAAAAGAAGGCCGAGCAGGCGCGCAAGGAAAAGGAAAAGGATTCCGTTGCCGCGGCCCTGCGCGACGCCCGGCGCAAGGCCTCTTCCCGAGTGGAGTCCGGCGATCGCGGCACGGCCGTCGAGCAGGCGCTGGCGCAGGCCCGCAAGAACGCGGGCGGCGACGGCGGCGGCGGAGGCGGCGAAGGCGACGGCCCGGGCGGCGGCGGCCTGAACGAGGTCTACCTCGGCCAGATCATGCTGGCCGTGCGCCCCAACTGGAGTTTTGCCTCCGCCAGCCGCGCCAACCTTGCCTGTATCGTCCATGTCGTCGTGGACATGAACGGCGAAGTGCAGGACGCGCAGGTGATTCAGGGTTCCGGCAACGCCCAGTTCGACGCCTCGGCCGTCAACGCCGTCATCCGCACGGGCAAGGCGGGGCTCTTCCCCCGGCCGCCCTCGCCGGAATACTGCGAGGTCGATCTCGTCTTCCGGCTGGACGAACTCTCGCGGCGCTAGACGCCGCTCCCGGCCGGACTTCAGAAAACCGGCCCGCCCGTCAGGCGGCCGCCTGACGGGCGGGCGACGCGCGCCGCGCGTTCCGGCCGCGACAGACGGCCGCCCCGGGGAATGAGGCGTTCCGCCTTCCCCGGCGGACGGGATCCGCGGCAAATTTTCATCATGAACGCTCGTCCCGGCGCGCCGGCAGACACGCCCCCGGGACGGATGCCGCACGAGGACGGCGCCGGCGCCGTCCCTTCTTTCGACCGAAAGGCGATCCCCGGGATCGCCGTCATCGTATCAGACCATCCGCAACGCGCGGAAAAATCTTTCTGCAGCAAGGAGTTTCCATGCCAGTACGCCCCATAGGACCTACCCGCCGATACCGCGCGGCGCGCCTGTCGCGCGGCCTTGTTCTCTGCGCCGCCCTTCTCGGGCTGGCGGGAACGCCGGACGCCTCCCGCGCCGCCGCCGTCATGGCCGCCGATCAGCAGGACGGCTACGCCGGCGCCATGCTGGAAAAGGTCTGCGAACGCTGGTCCCCTCCGGCCATCAAGAACAACGTTCTCCTGCGCGTGCGCGTATCCCTGGACGGACGCGGCCGCGTGCTCTCCTGCGAACCGGTGCGCGCCTCGGGCTATCCCGCGCTGGATATTTCCGCCTGCGAGGCCGTCAAGAGCTCCGAAAGCTACGGCACGCCCCCCTACAGCATGCCGCTTGACGTCTATCTCGCCTTCTGGACGGGAACCCCCCGCGCCAGAAGCCCCCAGACGCAGCAGCAACAGGCGGCCCAGCAGACGCCCCAGGCGCAGCCCCAGTCCCCCGCCGACGGAGCGGCCCCCGAAGTCATGGCGGCGGAAACGCCGGCGCGCCAGGGCATCACGCCCTCTCCCGCCGCGGTTCCGGCCACCTCTTCCGGCATCGCCCAGGACGCCTACGGCCCCCAGTTCAAACGCTACTTTTCCAATGTGGTCTGGAAACTCCGCAACTCGATTTTCATCCCCGTCGAGAGTAAGCCCGGCACCTATCGCGTCACGGTGCGACTTGACGTGGATACGGCAGGCAACATAAAGCACTACGACATCGTTTCCGGCAGCGGCGACGAACGCCTCGACAAGTACGTGCGCCAGGGCGTCAAGCGCGCCGGCAGCATTCCGCCGCCGCCGGCCGGCCTTGGCAACACGATGGACATCACCTTAACCCTGACGCGCTAGCCCCCCGGCGGCGCGTCGACCTGCGAGGATGCTTTTCCTATGAAACGCACTTTCCTTCTGACGGTTCTGGGCCTGTGCCTGCTTGCGGCCGGCGCCGCGAACGCCGCCATGCGCGTGGACATCTACGGCCCCGGACAAAACAGCGTCAATCTGGCCCTGGCGGCCCCGCTGACCGGCCCCGAAAAGGAAGCCGGCAACATGGGCGCGGAGCTCCAGAAGCTGATCAACGAAAATCTGAGCTTCCTGCCCTTCATGCGCCTTACCGATCCCAAGGCCGTTCTCAGCGGCACGGTGCTGCCGGGCTACGAACCGCCGAGCCTCGATTTCAAGCGGTTCCAGCTCGCGGGCAGCGATATCGTCGTGACCACGTACTGGCCCAGCGGCGACCGCGGAACCTCGCCCGTCCAGATTCGCGCCTTTGAAACCAATACCGGCGGCCGCCTCTTCGGCAAGGAATATCCCCGCGTCAGCTCCAAGGATCTGCCCGAAGTCGCCGACCGCTTCTGCGCCGACCTGCTGGAAGTGCTCACCGGCAGCGGGGCCTTCTTCCGCTCCACCCTGGCCTTCGTCAAGAAGACCGGCCGCATGAGCTCCAACGTCTGGCTCTGCAAGCCCACGGGCCGCAACCTGCGCCAGATTACCCGCATCTCCGGCGAGGCCATGTCTCCGGCGTGGTCCATCGACGGCCGCTTCATCGTCTTTACCCACATCGACCCCAAGTCCCATTCGCTCGGCGTCTGGGATCGCAAGAAGGGCAGCGTGCAGCGCGTGCGCTTCCCCGGCAACGTGGTCATCGGCCCCGCCTTCACGCCCGACAACAAGGTGGCCGTGGCCCTGTCCAACGGCAAGTATCCCGTCATCTACCTGCTGAACCACGCCTTCCAGAAGGAGCGCGTGCTTGAGGGCGGCCAGTCCATCAACGTGTCCCCGACCTTCGACAAGACCGGCACGAAGATGGCCTTCACCTCCTCCCGCCTCGGCGGCCCGCAGATCTTCCTCAAGGATCTGAACAGCGGCTCCACGACCCGCGTCAGCATGAACGGCGGCTACAATACCGAAGCCAACCTTTCCCCCGACGGCACGCTGGTTACCTACAGCCGCATGACCGAATACGGGCACCGCATCTTCGTGCAGGACATGGTCACCGGCGCCGAACGTCAGATTTCCTTCGGCCCCGGCAGCGACGAACAGCCCGCCTTCTGCGGCGACAGCTATTTCATCGCCTTCACCTCCAGCCGCGGCGGCTCGCGCGGCATCTACCTGACCACCCGTCACGGCGGCGACGCCAAGAAGGTTCCCACCGGCGGCGGCGACGCGTCCTTCCCCCGCTGGGGCATGCCCGAAGGCGAATAGCGTAAAAAAAATAATACCGGTCTAAGAGAGCGTTTTTCCAGAAAAAAGAAGGAAAAACGCTCTTTTTGCGCCGTAAAAGCAGGCTCGCGCCCCGCGCCGCATCTTGACAAAATCGGCGGGCCATATACCATCCGCCCTGTGAGCAATATTTTTCTTGCTCATGGATAGGAGAGTCAAACTCCTATCGTGAGAGATCTCAGGAGGAACATCATGAAACGCTACGCTCTTATTCTGGCTCTGGTTCTCGCTCTGGCCGCCGGCTTCGGCTGCTCCAAGAAAACCGCTACCGCCGATCCCAACCCTGATCAGGGCGTCGATCCCGCTCTGCAGGCCGCCGTGCAGCAGATCACCGACGGTCGCGTGCTCTTTGCCTTCGACAAGTTCGATATTCAGCCCGAATACAAGGAAGTGCTGAAGACCAAGGCCGAACTGATGAAGCAGTATCCCAGCATCCGCGTCCGCATCGAAGGCAACTGCGACGAACGCGGCACTCAGGAATACAACCTTGCCCTTGGCGAACGTCGCGCCCGCGCCGCCTACGAATACATGGTGACCCTTGGCGTGAATCCCAGCCAGCTTGAAATGATCAGCTACGGCAAGGAAAACCCCGTGGTGCAGGGCTCCGGCGAAGCCGTGTGGTCCCAGAATCGTCGTGACGACTTCCGCGTGATCGCCCAGTAGTCGTTTCTGACGCCCGATTTCAAAGGCCGCCTCCGGGCGGCCTTTTTTTGCGTCCGCCGCTTGCGAAATGAGACGCGCTGGGCTACCAAGAAACACGGGTTTCCCTGCATCCTTTACCACCGAGTTACCCCATGAAAATAGCCATTCTGGACGGCAAGGTGCTCAATCCCGGCGATGTGGACTGGTCGCCGATCTCCGCCCTCGGCGAAACGGTCGTTCACGACGCGACCAGCCCGACGGAACTGCGCGACCATGCGGCCGGAGCCGATGTGGTTCTTCTCAACAAGACGCCGCTGCGAAAGACGAATCTCAAGGAACTTCCCGACGTCAAATTCATCGGCACGCTCGCGACCGGGTACGACGTCGTCGACGTCGCGGCCTGCGCCGAACGCGGTATCCCCGTGTGCAACGTCGTCGCCTACGGCGTGGACGACGTCGCCCAGCATACCTTTTCCCTGCTGCTGGAACTTTGCCGCCACGCCAGCGAGCACAGCCGCTACGTCAAGGAAGGGCAATGGCAGGCCAGCGGCCAGTGGTGCTTCTGGAAAACCGCGCCGGTGCACCTTACCGGCCTGACCATCGGCATCATCGGTTTCGGCGCCATAGGCCGCCGCGTGGGCGAGCTGGCCAGCGCCTTCGGCATGACCGTGCTGGCGCACACCCGCAGCCCCCGCAATCCTCCCCAGTACCGCAATTTCTCCTTTGCGACGCTGGAGCAGCTCCTTGCCCGGGCCGACGTCATTTCCCTTCACTGCCCGCTTACCGAAACGACGCACGGCCTCATCAACAAGGAAACCATCGCCCGCATGAAATCCGGCGCGCTGCTGCTCAATACCGCCCGCGGCTCCCTGCTCAACGAAGCGGACGTGGCGCGCGCCCTCAAGAGCGGCAAGCTCGGCGGCCTCGGCGTCGACGTGCTCGTCAAGGAACCGCCCTCCGCCTCCAATCCGCTGCTGACCGCCCCCAACACGCTCATAACGCCCCACATGGCGTGGGCTTCGGTGCGTTCCCGGCAGAATATCATCAATCTCATGGCGGAAAATATTCGCCGCTGGCGCGACGGCACTCCCATCAACGTCGTCAACGGCGTAGGCAAAGCCTGATATGCTTTTCGACGTTCATACCCACGCCTTTCATCCCAAGATCGCCAGCAAGGCCGTAGCCCATCTCAACAGCGCCTACGGCCTCGCCTGCGAAGGGGACGGCACCATCGGCCACCTGCTGGAACAGGAAAGCGCCGTCGGCATAGAAAAAACAGTGCTGCTCTGCGCGGCCACCGCGCCTTCGCAGGTCATTCCGGCCAACAATTACGCCATGGAGCTGCAACGCTCCCACCCCGAGCACGTCCTTGCCTTCGGCACCTTTCATCCAGCGTATGCCCGCTGGGGCGAGGAACTTGATCGCCTGGAACGGAACGGCATACGCGGCATAAAGCTCCATCCCGACTTTCAGGGCTTCCGTCTCGACGATCCCCGCCTTCTGCCCATTCTCGACGCCTGTCAGGAACGCTTCATCATTCTCATGCACATCGGTTCGGAAGGGCCGCTGGAAAGCCGCCCCTCCACGCCGTACATGGTCGCCAGACTTGCCGCGACCTTTCCTCGCCTGACCTTTGTGGCGGCCCATTTCGGCGGCTACCGCATGTGGGAACACGTCCTTGAAGGCCTGCCCCCGAGCGACAACCTCTGGTGCGACACCTCCAGTACCAGCCCCTTTGTCTCGCCGGAGCTCCTCAAGGCCCTGCTCGGGCACTTCCCCCGCGAACGCCTTCTTTTCGGCACCGACTGGCCGCTCTACTCCCCGGAAAAGGAATTCCGCCGCTTTCAGGAAAAATCCGGCCTTTCGGACAGCCGCATGGAAGAACTCATGAGCAACGCGCTCCACCTTTTTGCCTGACGCCGCGTCAGGCAGGGGCGCTCCCGCGCCGGCCGCCCGCCGGCGCGGCCGCTTCTCCGCGCGCCGCCCGGAAACGCGCTTCCCCTCGCAGGTCCTATAAAAATCCGTTGCTGAAAAAGACGCTGTCCGGTCTGCGGCTTCTTCAAAAAGTTTTCATAATAACCCTTCTGAGATAATTTTAGAGCGTTTCACCTTTGAAAAAGATGAAACGCTCTAAA
The DNA here is from genome assembly GCA_944324555.1 of uncultured Desulfovibrio sp. Taxonomy (GTDB): domain Bacteria; phylum Desulfobacterota; class Desulfovibrionia; order Desulfovibrionales; family Desulfovibrionaceae; genus Desulfovibrio. The sequence goes on along the minus strand of CALUWU010000157.1, from coordinate 7,228 downwards.
AATGCTCAAAATGACGCGCCCTCCTCCTTCCAGACCTACGAGCGCGAACTCCGCCTCGCAAGCGGCCATGTTTACCGACACGACGCCGGCCGGCCGGATTCCTGCCGTTCCGGCGCGCGCCCCTCGTACGAGGAAACGACGTTTTCAACTGTCCGCGCAAAAAATTCCATCATGCCGACGGCGTCTCCCGTCTCATAAAAGGCGGTCAGCCTGCCGTGAAACTCTTCCGCGTCTTCCTGCGGCGTCGTTATGGGATAGTATCCATACCGCATCAGCAGGCCGTTCATCATGAGAGACGCCGCGCGCTTGTTGGCGTCATGGAAAAACTGGGATCGCGCCATAAAAAGAAAGGCGGCAATCGCGGCCGTCTTCGGCTCCGAAAGCCCCGTCAAAAAAGAAAACCCCTTTCGCGCTATCGCGCTCAATTCCGAAAAGCGCGGCGGAACATAGCCGACGCCGTTGATAAAGAGATCGGAAGTTCTGAACGCTCCCCACGTCAGGGCGTCTTCCTTGCCGACAAGCTCATGCAACGCGCTCGCGGTGTCCTGATTCAGGGCGAAAGCGCCGTCCTGCAACAACGCCGCCAGTCTTGCAGCGCCGTCGCCATAATGGCGTATCTGCGCGGCCTGCTCGTCGCTTATCCCGTCCGCGGCCCGCCCCTTCAAAAGGGCCTCCGTCTGCGGCAGCGTTGCGGGAATTTGTTCGAATACCGCCATAAAATGCCATGTGATGACGGGGATATTTTCCCTGAAAATGCGAACGGCGTTCTCCGTCGTTCCCGCATGCGGAATCGGGAGCGCCATCTTTCCTTCATCCCAAAACATTCCGTTCAAGTTTTCTTTCATCGCGGTTATCATGCGTATTCTCCTTTCCGGGTCGGGACAGCCGTCGGACACGGGATTCCCCAGCGGTGGCGCCGGGACAATATGACGAGGCCCGCGCGGGACGGAAAAACGACGTTCCGTCCCGCGCGGGCCTAGGCGTCCGCATTTCGCGTCCGCCGGACGTATGATCAAAGCGTTCGATCCCCAGAGCAATTTCAGTTTGAAAGGCTGCGCGTTCCAAACCATACGGCCTGTCATTTCGCAGAAAAAGCGCGGTTTTTCCGCTCACGTTGGGCCGGGCGGCGCTGTCCCGCCGCCTCGCATCTTACCTTTTTCAAAGCTAACATGCTCCAGGGTCAGGACTCATTATCAAGAGCTGTTTCCCTGCGGGATAACATGCAAAAGAATAAAATATCACTACATATTACGAAAAAAGTCTATCCTGACTTGTCAGAACAGCGCGCGGGTTTTGGGGAAGATGGGGGAGTTTGAGGGGGAAGGAACCCCTTTTTGCCGCAAGCAAAAGGGGTTCCTTCCCCCTCAATGAGTCCAGCCCCTGAAATGGCTCCATGTGCGCGACGCAAAAACGGGACGCCTTCCTCCCGGAAGGCGTCCCGTTCTGTCTGCTGTTGCCGCAAAAAGCCTTACTGACCTTCGCTGTCGTGTTCTTCCAGCTCCTCGTCCGTCTTGTAGGCGCTCAGCTCTTTTGCCCCGCTCATATAGGCGCGATACTCGGCCACGACGGCGGCAAACTCCTTTGCCTTCCGGCGGGACACACCCGGCGCGCGCGGATTCACGGCCTTGGTGGGATCAATGAACTTGCCGTTCTGCTTGATGCGGAAATCCAGATGCGGCCCGGTGGAAAGCCCGGTGCTGCCCACATAACCGATGACCTGTCCCTGCCGCACGCTGACGCCGCTGCGGATGCCCCGGGCATAGCCGGAAAGATGGTTGTACATGGATTCCAGATTCTGATGATGCCGGACGATAATCTGATTGCCGAAACCGCCGGCGCGCCCGGCCTTGAGCACCTTGCCGCTGCCCACGGCCATGACGGGCGTGCCCGTGGGCGCGCCGTAATCGACGCCGAGATGCGGGCGGCTGTAGCCCAGAATGGGATGCTTGCGGCTGTTGGTAAAGCGGGACGTCACGCGGGTAATGGGCAGCGGAGCCTGCAACAGGGTCTTGCGCAGACTCTCGCCGGCGGCATTGTAGAAATGTCCTTCACGCCCGCTGCCGTCCCGGAAGAGGAAGGCTTCAAAGGTCTTGCCCCTGTTGGTGAAGGCAGCGGCCAGCACCTTGCCGTAGCCCTTGTACTCGCCTTCCCGGTACAGCTTTTCCACCAGCACGCGGAAGCTGTCGCCTTCCTGCAAATCACGGATGAAGTTGATTTCCGCGGCAAAGAGATTGGCAATTCTCAGGGCCAGCTGCGGGCCTTCTCCCATGTCGGCAACGGCGCTGAACAAATCGCTGGCAATGACGCCTTCCACAAAGCAGAGCCGCGTTTCGTAGGCGATATTTTCCAGCCGGGCAACCGGATCGTCCAAACCTTCCACCACCAGCCGCTTACGGTCGTCAATCTCGTACTCAAAGCGCTTGACACGCCCCGTAGCGGCGTCGGTGACAACCACGTAAGCCTGTCCGGCCCGAAACTTGCGCAGGGAAAAAACCTGCCGCGCCGCCCGCAGATAATGCTGCGTCTCGCCGGTGCCGACGCTGCCCAGCAGACCGCCCACGGTATCGCCGCGTTCCACGGTTCCCTTGCGCACGGTATCGCCTTCCGGCGTCACGATCTGAGTTGTCGCCGCTTTTTCGGACACGGCTTCCGGCGCCTGCCGGGGTTCTTCATCCGCGCTGTGAGGGTCCTGCGGAGCCTCTCCGGCTTCCTGAACGCTCTCGTCGGGAGCCGTTCTGCTTTCGGGTTCGCTCAGCGGCGCATCCCCGGGCTGTTCCGCCACGGCAGGGACTTCGCCGGAGGGAGCGTCCAGAGCCGGCGACAGCGCCACGCCGGGATCGCGTCCGGGTCTTCCTGTCCAGACGGCGGCAAGAACCGCGACCAGCAAGAAAAGAAAAAACAATTTTTTCATGGAACGTCGAAAAGACCTCACGGCGTCCGCCGGGGCGGTGCCGTCATGATGTTTGCTCGGAGTATTTGCTCCTTTATCCCGAGGGGCCGCACTTTGTCCAGAAGGAGCGGAATCCCCGATGCCCGGAACCGGACTTTTCTAGACTTGTTTAATCAGGCATTTTATGGCATAAAAAGCCGCTTGCGCGTACTGCAATTCGCCGTTTTGAACGGCAGCCCTCCTGCCCGCACGCGGTGGAAGACATGCGGCAGTGCCGAAGCTTGAAAACCATGCTGAAAGATGCCCTGCGCCATAGCCTGCGGCTGTTTGCCGACTCTGACGAAACTCCGGCCTGGCTGGACTGCATCGCCATCGAGGATGGAGACGATGCCGTGCGCGTGGTGTTTCCCCATGCCTACTTCGGCGCCTACTTCGCCCCTTACCGCGAACGCTTTGAACAGGCCCTGCGCCATGCGCTTGCACGCGCGCCTCTGCGGATATGCTATGACGTCCGTCTTCCGGGCAGACGTCTGCCGCGCAGGCCTGCCGCCGCGGCATCGGCGGAAGCCATGCCCGCCGGAGACGCGACACAGGATTTCGAGTCGTTTCTGTATAATGACAAAAATGCCTTTGCCGTCGCCGGCGCGCGTCTCATGCTGCACACCGACACGGCCCCGCCGCTGCTTGTCCTGTACGGAGAATCCGGAACCGGCAAAAGCCATCTGCTGCATGCCCTGCATCGGGAACTGCGCGCCGCCACAGCCCGTGTTGCCGTGTTCAGCCTTGCCCGGCAGGGACATGTCCGCTTTCCCTGGGAAGACGCCCCGGGAACGTTCTGGCAGGGATACGACGCGCTGCTGCTCGACGATCTGCACGATATTCTGGACAACGGGCAGCGCTGCCGCGCGCTGACAGCCTGCATGGATGTTGCCGCCCGCACGGGAAAGCGCCTGGCGCTGGCCCTTACAGGTTCGCTGCGGCGTCTGGAGGCCGCTCCCCCGGCGCTGCGCACCCGTCTGGAAGCGGGACTGCTGCTTGAGCTGCTGCCTCCTGATGCGGACGTGCGCCTGCGCTATGTGCAGCGGCAGTGCCGGGAATGGCGTCTGCCTCTGTCCGCGCCGGCCATGATGTGCATTGCCGGCGACTGCGCCCACATCCGCCGCATTCAGGGGACGCTGTACCGGTTACGCACCCTGAGCCGCCTGCGGGAACAGCCGCCGACGGATCAGGATGTGGAAACTCTGCTGCGCGGCGCGGCTCCCCGCCGTCAGGATTACAGGGATATCATGGAGGCCGTGGCCCGGCAGTGCGGGCTGCATGCCGACGATCTCGCAAGTGACAAACGCCATCCCCGGCTGGTGCTGGCCCGGCAGATCGCCATGTATGTCTGCCGCCGGAATCTCGGGCTTTCCTACCCGGAACTGGGGCGGGCCTTTGGTGGAAGGGATCACAGCACCGTTATCCATGCTGTTAAAAAGATTGAAAAAATGCTCGTTAATGACAAAAATGTCCATAATCTCGTTGCAAGCGTCGCAGCAAAGGTCGAAAAGTGACACTCCCCGGCGATGCGCGGGACATCCTGTAGGAAACATTCCCCGGCCGTTTCTGGAAACGTCGATGAAATATGCAGCAAAAACAGCATGTTGCCAGAGTTAGCGACATAGCTTCAGCCCTCAATAACAATAAGGAAAAAATATATGAAATTTGCAGTAAATAAAGAGCATATCATCGAAGGCCTGCAAAAAGCGGCGGCCATCATTCCCAGCAAGGCCGGAGCTGCATATCTGCGTTCCATATGGCTCAAGGCGGAAGGGGATCGCCTTGCCGTCATGAGCACCGACGCCAACATCGAATTTACCGGACGCTATCCGGCGGAGATCAGCGAAGGCGGTCTTATCGGCGTTCAGGGACGCGCCTTTGTGGATCTGGTGCGTCAGCTTCCTTCGGGCGTGCTGCATTTTTCGCTGGACGAAAACTCCGGCAATCTTCTGCTGGAACAGGGGCGGCGTTCCTACAAGCTGCCTGTAAGCGGCTCCGAGTGGTTCCAGAACTTTTCGGAATTTCCCGCCGAGAATGCCGTCACCTGGTCCGGCGACTTTTTGCAGGACATTCTGGATCGCGTCGTCTTCTGCATCAGCGACGACGATACCATGGACGCCATTGCCTGCCTGTATCTGAAGCCTACGGCGGAAGGCCGCATTGATGTCTGCGGTCTGAACGGGCATCAGTTCGCGCTGGTTTCCTTTGTGCATGACGAACTGGCTGCGCGTCTGCCCCAGGAAGGGGTGCTGGTGCAGAAGAAGTATCTTCAGGATTTGAAGAAATGGCTCGGCGTGGACGAGATCGAGCTGAATCTTACCGACAAGCGGATCTATCTGCGGACCATCAACGGCGACGAAAGTCTGAGCCTGCCGCGTGCCGGGCACGAGTATCCCGATTACAACGTCTTTCTTGACAAGCTCGGCGGCGAGGGCGTGAGCACGCTGCTGGTGAACCGCAAGGAAGCCATGGAAGCGCTGGGGCGTATCCAGATTTTCAATACTGAAAGCGATCGCTGCGCCTATCTGGATCTCGGCGATGCCGAGGCCCGCATCACCGCTCAGGGGCAGGATGTCGGTTCGGCCTGCGAAAATCTGGAAGTGACCTTCCAGGGGGATGTGCGCCGCATTGCCTTCCCCACGCGCAACCTGATGGATGTGCTCGGGCATTTTACATCCGCGCAGGTGCAGATGATCATGACGGGCGCGGAGGGCCCCTGCGGCATTCGCGGGACGGAAGACCCCGATTACACCGTCATCATCATGCCCATGAAGATTTCCGAAACCACTTATTATAGCGAGGAAGACGTCTAATGGCTCCTGAAAGCAGCGGAAGCTATACCGCCTCGTCCATTACCATTCTGGAGGGCCTTGCGGCTGTGCGCAAGCGCCCGGCCATGTACATTGGTTCGACGGACGTGCGCGGCCTCCATCACCTGGTCTACGAGGTGGTGGACAACTCCATTGACGAAGCCATGGCGGGCTTCTGTTCGCACATCGTCGTCACCCTGCACGCCGACAACAGCGTGACCGTGCGGGACGACGGGCGCGGCATTCCGGTGGACATTCACCCCAAGGAAGGCGTGCCCGCCGTGCAGGTCGTCATGACGAAACTGCATGCGGGCGGCAAGTTCGACAATACCAGCTACAAGGTGTCCGGCGGTCTGCACGGGGTGGGCGTGTCCTGCGTCAACGCCCTTTCGGAGAGCCTGACCGTCACCGTGCGCCGCGACGGCAAGCGCTACCGCCAGCACTATGCGCGCGGGGTGCCGCAGGACGAGCTGACGGTCATCGGCGAGGTGGAAGGCCACGGCACGACCGTCACCTTCAAGCCTGACGAGGAAATTTTCGAGGTTCTGGAATTTTCCTACGATACCCTGCGCAAGCGTTTTGAGGAACTGGCCTATCTGAACAGGGGCCTGACCATTCAGTGCATCGACGAGCGCACGGGTGAAGAGCATGTCTTTCATGCCGAGGGCGGCATCCGTCAGTTCGTCAACGACCTGAACGACGGCGATCCGGGCATTCATCCCATTATCGACGGCGAAGGCATCGTGGACAATGTGACGGTGGATTTTGCCCTGCAGTACAATGCCGGCTACAAGGAAAATATCCATACCTTTGCCAACAATATCCGCACAGGGGAGGGCGGCACCCATCTGGTGGGCTTCCGCACGGCCCTGACCCGCGCCATCAACGGCTACGTCAAGAATCAGGCCGATCTCGTCAAGAAGCTGAAAGGCACGGCCCTTTCCGGCGACGACGTGCGCGAGGGTCTGACGGCGGTGATCAGCGTCAAGCTGCCGCAGCCGCAGTTTGAAGGGCAGACCAAGACCAAGCTGGGCAACAGCGAGGTTGCGGGTATTGTCGCGGGCGTGGTCTACGACAGACTGACGAACTATTTTGAGGAAAATCCCAAGGATATCCGTCTGATCGTCGAAAAGGCCCTGGATGCGGCCCGCGCCCGTGACGCGGCCCGCCGCGCCAAGGAACTTGTCCGGCGCAAGGGCGCGCTGACGGACAACGCGCTGCCCGGCAAGCTGGCCGACTGCCAGAGCAAGGACCCCGCGGAATCCGAACTCTTCATTGTGGAAGGGGACTCCGCAGGCGGTTCCGCCAAGCAGGGACGCAATCCGAAAAATCAGGCCATTCTGCCCCTGCGCGGCAAGATTCTCAATACCGAGCGCACGCGCTTTGACAAGATGCTTGCCAACAAGGAAGTCAAGAATCTGATTACGGCCATGGGCGCGGGCATCGGCGAGGAAGACACGGATCTGGAGAAGCTGCGCTATCACAAGAT
>CALUWU010000156.1 GCA_944324555.1 uncultured Desulfovibrio sp. | reverse complement strand
CCGTCGGGTCGCTGCTTGCGGCAAAAAGGGCCCAGCCTTTCCGCGGCGAAGCGAGGAAAGGCGTTCCCGTGGCTCCCCCTCAAACTCCCCCATCTTCCCCAAAACCCGCGCATAATGTGCTGACGGGCAAAGATGGACGTTGTTGTAACATGTAAAGAATATTATATTTTTTGTATGCTGGCCCGTGGAAAACTTATTTTGATAATGAGTCCTGACCCTAGAGCAATTTCCGTTTGAAGCGCGTTGCGTTTCAAACCATACGGCCTGTCGTTTCGCGGAACAACCTCTTCACGCCTGCAAGGCCGGGGCGCTTCGCCCCGGCGGCGCGCAGGCAGGAGCCAAAATCTTGCAGCATTTCACGCCCATTGCCGTCAGCGCCTGCCTTGCGGGCATCCCGTGCCGCTACGACGGCCGCGCCAACGCCTGCGCGGCGGTCGTCGAACTGGCGCGCCGGGGGCTCGCCGTTCCACTCTGCCCCGAAGGGCTCGCCCGCCTGCCCTCGCCCCGCCCTCCCTGCGAGATCGTCGGAAACCACGTCCTGCGCGACGACGGCGCGGACATGACCGAAGCCTTTGAACGCGGCGCCCGGCTGGCGCTGGAGCTGACCCTGCGGCACGGCTGCCGCGCGGCCGTGGTCAAGAGCCGCTCGCCGTCCTGCGGCGCGGGGCGCGTTTACGACGGCTCGTTCAGCGGCGTTCTTTGCGAGGGCGACGGCCTGTGGACGCGCCTGCTGCGACGTCACGGCGTCCGCGTCATGACGGAAGAAGAGTTCGACGGCGCGGACATTCTCGCCGAAGACGACGCCAATATGACCGAAAGTCGGGAGAATGCCTTTGCAAAGTAACACGCTTGGGTTTATGATGGAGCATCATAAACAAACCAATGGGGGATTTGTCATGATGAAAAAGATTCTGGCTCTTGTTCTGGCCGTGGGCATGCTCGTCGGTCTGGCCGCCGTGCCCGGCATGGCCGCGGAAAAGAAGGTGATCATCAAGATCGCGGGCATGAAGCCCGAGGGCGAACCCGAAACCATCGGCATGCACAAGTTTGGCGAATACCTCGCGAAACTGTCCAACGGCAAGTACGAGGTGCAGGTTTTCCCCAACAGCCAGCTCGGCAAGGAGGACGCCTACATTGCCAGCACCCGTCGCGGCATCATTCAGATGTGCGCCACGGGCACGCAGACTTCCGCCCTCCATCCGGCCATGGCCATGCTGGAAACGCCCATGCTGTTCGATAACCTTGCCCATGCGCGCCGCGCCATGGAAGGCAAGACCTTCGAACTGATCAATCAGGGCTTCACGGAAAAGTCCGGCCTGCGCACCCTGAACGCCTTCCCCCTCGGTTTCCGCCACTTCTATACCAAGAAGCTGCTCAACCAGCCTTCCGATCTGAAGGGTCTGCGTCTGCGCGTGCCCAACATTCCCCTTTACACCAACTTTGCCAAGGAATGCGGCATCAGCGGTCAGCCCCTGCCCTTCGCCGAAGTGCCCAGCGCTCTTGATCAGAACGTGATCGACGGCGGCGACAGCCCCCTGTCCGACATCGTTTCTCTCAAGATGTACGAAATCACGCCTCACATCACGCTGAGCGGTCACATCCTCGTGATCCACTCGCTCTACATCAACGAGAAGTTCTACCAGAGCCTGCCCGCGCAGGACAAGGAATGGTTCAACAAGGCCGCCAAGATGGCCGCCGACGATATCTGGCAGATGGTTGAAGCCGGCGACGCCAAGGCCGTGGAAACCATCAAGGCCGCCGGCGGCACCGTCACCACGCCTGACAAGGCTTTCCACGACTACATGGTGGAAGCCGGCAAGCGCAGCTGGAAGCTCTTCTACGACACCGTGCCCAACGCCAAGGAAATTCTTGAAAGCGCGGCCGCCTATCGCGACGCCAAGTAATTTTGCCGCGATGCCGAGGGAACGCTCTGGAAACGTGTCCAGCAGCGTTCCCTCTTTTCTTTGCTAACCGGACACGTCTCGAGGTCGATTCATGAGCAACGATCCCACCCGAAACGACATGCCCGTCAAGCTCGCGTCGCCCGCGAGCATGGCCGAATTCGCCTTTGAAGTCTTCTGCGCCGTCATCTTTCTCGGCATGATCGGTCTTGTCTTCTACAATACCATACTGCGTTACTGTTTTGGCAGCAGCTATCCGCCCAGCGAGGAATGGGCCCGTTTTCTCTTCATGTACATTACCTTCTTCGGTTCCATTGAAGCCTTTTACCGCAAGAAACATATCGCAGTTGACCTCTTTGTCGATCTGCTTTCGGGCGCGTCGCGCAAGGCGGTGGATATCGTCGCGCTGCTCTGCACCATGGGCGTCCAGCTGCTGCTCTTCTTCGGCGGCGTCGCCTACGTGCGTCAGACCATGGACACCAGCTCCGTGGCAACGGGCGTCAACATGGCGCTGATCAACTGCATCCTGCCGATCATGGCCCTGGCCGCCCTGTGCATCCACCTGCGCGATCTGATTCGCCTCATTCGTCGCCCGGCCTCTTCCTTCGTCAAGGGCGATCCGGGGGTCTAGCCTATGGAACTCTTCCTGTTTCTCGGAACCCTGTTCGCCTTCATGTCGCTGGGCATTCCCATTGCCCTCGTCCTGATTATCTGCTCCATCGTCCTCATGTGGCATTCGGGCATGTGGGACGTCATGATCATTCCCACGTCCATGCTGGACGGCGCCAACAACTATCCCCTGATGGCCATTCCCTTCTTCGTCTTCGCGGGCGAAATCATGGCCGAAGGCGGTCTGTCGCGGCGCGTCGTGCAAATGGCCCAGCTCATGATCGGCCACATTCGCGGCGGCCTGGGCTACGCGGCCATCATCTCCAGCATCATCTTTGCCGGCCTCATGGGCAGTTCCGTCGCCGAAGCCGCCGCCCTGGGCGGCCTGCTCCTGCCCATGATGGCGCAGGTGGGCTACAAGCCGGGGCGCGCGGGCGCCGTCATCGCCTCGGGCGCCATTCTCGGCCCCATCATCCCGCCCAGCACAAACTTCATCCTGCTGGGGGCCACGGTCAGCGGCCTTTCCATTACCAAGCTGTTCATGATCGGCCTGTTCCCCGGCATCTTCATCGGCCTGGCGCTGATGGTGGTCTGGTACTTCATCGTCCGCATCGACGGCTATAACGAAACCATCACCTTTACCCGCGAAGAGAAGAAGCGCATCATTTTTGACGCCACTCCGGCGTTCATCATGCCGGTGCTGCTGCTCGGCGGCATCCGCTTCGGCATCTTCACGCCCACCGAGGGCGGCGCCTTCGCGGCCATCTACGCCATCGCCGTCTGCGTCCTCTGGTACCGCGAGCTGACGCTCCGCGCCCTGCTGCGCGTAAGCGCCCGGGCGGCGCGCACCACGGCCGTGGTCATGCTCGTCGTCTCCGCCGCGACGGCCGTCGGCTGGTTCATCACCATCGCCCAGATTCCCAACCAGATCACCGACATCTTCAGCCCGCTCATCGACAAGCCCATCCTGTTGCTGGTGGCGATCAACATCTTCCTCTTCCTCGTGGGCATGGTCATGGACCTGACGCCCAACATCCTGATCTTCGCGCCGGTGTTCTATCCGCTCATCATGAAGGCGGGCATCGATCCCTATTATTTCGGCCTGCTCTTCATCCTGAACCTTGGCATCGGCGTCATCACGCCGCCGGTGGGCACCGTTCTCTATGTGGTCTGCGGCATCGGCAACATCAAGATCGCAAAGCTGGTAAGCGCTCTCCTCCCCTTCATCCTGATCGAGGTGCTCATGCTCTTCCTGCTGCTCTTCTTCCCCTCGCTGTCGCTCGTGCCGCTCGGCTGGCTCAGCTGACGAAGAACGCCGCCTGTTCCGTCCTCTTTCCGGGGGAACCCTCTCCAGTGCGAGGGGGTTCCCCCGCTTCTTTCCGGCCGCCGCAATGCGCCGTCCCCGGCCAAAAGCGCGCGGAAAAACCGCGTTTTTTCCCGCGAAGCCACAAGCCGGATTGAAAATGCCCTGCAATCCCGAACGCCTCCCGTCCGGGGGCGGCGCCCTTCCGCCGCCGCGCGGACGCTTCGCAACGGCCCGTTGCGCCTTGTCAATGCTCACGAAAAAGTCTAGAGTTCGGGCATCTTTTGCCATTTCTACAGATACGGGGCTTTCATGGACGCAGTGCGCTATATTCACGCGGCGGATCTGCATTTGGACACGCCGTTTCAGGGGCTCTCCCGCGAGGCCGCGCGCGAAGGACACCTGACGCGGCTGTTGCAAAATGCTGCGGGGGCGGCATTGGAGCGGCTGATTCGCCTGTGCGAGGCGGAGCGGCCGCATTTTCTGGTTCTGGCCGGCGATATCTACAATCAGGAACAGCGCAGCGTAAAGGCGCAACTGCAATTGCGGGACGGCTGCGCGCGCCTGCAAAAGCTCGGTATTCCCGTCTTCATCGCCCACGGCAACCACGATCCGCTCTCCTCCCGTCTGACGTCCGTGGAATGGCCCGACAACGTGACCGTTTTCGGCGACGTCACGGAACGCCGCCCCGTCGTGCGGGACGGCAGAACCGTGGCGCTGGTGCACGGCGTCAGCCACGCGCGCCAGCAGGAAAGCCGCAACCTCGCCCGCACCTTCTCCCGCGACGAAACGCAGGACGACGCCGTTTTCCAGCTCGGCGTGCTCCACTGCGCCGTGGAAGGCCAGAGCAACCATGAACGCTATGCGCCCTGCGCGCTTTCCGATCTGCTCGACACCCGCCTTGACGCCTGGGCGCTGGGGCATATCCATGAGCGCTGCGTCCTCCATCGCACGCCCTTCATCGCCTATTCGGGCAATACGCAGGGGCTGCACATCAACGAACAGGGCCCGCGAGGCTGCCTTTCCGTCACGGCGACCTACGACGGCAGCGCCTGGGTCTGCCGCGAAAAGTTCATGCCCCTGTCGTCTGTGCAATGGTGGAAACGCCCGCTGGATCTGAACGACGTCGCCACCATCGACGAGGCGGAACAGCGCCTGCTGACGACGCTGGACGACGCCGCCCGCGAAACCGGCCCGGAATGCGAGGCGCTCATCGTGCGCGTCCACTGCACGGGCCGGACGCCGCTGGACAGCCTGCTGCGCGACCCCGCCGCTCAGGACGATCTGACGGAAAGAACCCTGCACCTGACTTCCGCATCCCCGAAAATCTGGCTCAAGGACCTGATTGTGGAAACGCGCCCGCCGGTCGATCGCGCGGAATATCTGCAACGGGAAGACCTGCTGGGCGAAGCCATGCGCCTCATGGAATCCATGCGCGGCGATCCGGCGCTGCTGCGCTCCATCGCCGGCCCGGCGCTGGAGCCGCTCTTTCGCCATCCCCGCTTTCGCGGCGCGCTGGACGCGCCGGACGATGAAGAAACCCGCCGCCTGCTGGACGAGGCGGAACGCCTGTGCGCGGATTTGCTGGAGGCCCGTTAAATGCGTATCCGCTCCTTTCAGATTGACGAATTCGGCATCTTTTCCCACACGCAGGTGGAAGATCTTTCCCCCGGCCTGAACATCTTTCTGGGCCGCAACGAGGCGGGCAAGTCCACCTGCCTTGAATTCCTCCGCGCCATGCTGACGGGCTATCCCGATCCCCGCAGCCGCGAAGGCCGCCGCCTGCCGACGCCGCGCGGCGGACAGGGAGGCGGGAGCGTCGAGCTTGTTTCCGAAACGGAAGGCGTCCTGCGCCTGACGCGCCGTCCCGGCGCGGGCGACGGCGTTCTGACCCTGGCCGACGCCGACGGCCGTCCCCGCGACCTTGAAGCGCTGGATCGGATCATGCGCGGCATCAGCCGCGACGTTTTTCGCAGCGTCTTCGGTTTCAGCCTGACGGAACTGCAAACCTTTGCCAG
>CALUWU010000155.1 GCA_944324555.1 uncultured Desulfovibrio sp. | reverse complement strand
CTCTCGTTTGGCTTGTCAACTTCTTTTTCGCTTTTTCCGAAAATTTCTTTTCGGCGTCTCGCGGAAGTTGCCGCCTCGCGAGCGCCCTTTCTAAGACAATCTCGCGTCGCCTGTCAAGAACTTTTTTGCAACTTCGCAACGTTTTCGCGTCGCCCCGTTGTCATTCCCAACCGGCGAAGGCGGACACTACGCCGTCGCCCCCTCGTCGTCAAGCGTTTTTTTCTGCTTTTTTGTTTTTTGTGGTCTTGAGGGGGGGAGGGAACCCCCTTTGGCTAGCGCGCAAAGGGGGTTCCCTCCCCCCCCAAACCCCCCCTCCTTCCTCCAAACGCGCTTTATTCAGATATATGCAACACTGCGGTATCGCAAAATCTTTCCAGAAATAACCGTCCCCCGGCGGCGCGCGATGCTCGTTCCCGCGCGCCGTCGCATAAAACATTGCCGTCGGCGAAACTCCCGAAACAACGGCGATTACTACAGAGCACTTTCTCCCGCGTATCCTCACCCCCCAAACAAAAAATCCCCCATGCAACCGGGGGACGGAGATTCAGGGAACGACGCCCGCGCCCCCTGCCCTTTCATCTTCCTGAAGAAAACGCGCTGGGGGAGGGGTGGGGGCTTGGGGGAGGGGAACACCCTCTCGCGTTAGCAGAGGGGGTTCCCCTCCCCCAACAACCAAACCACCAACCACGCCAAGCCAAACCAAGCCCATCCGCGGCCAGACAATGGACTTTCACCATGTTCTGGCGTATATTTGACTGTTCCGCCGCGAGGCGATTACTCCACATCGAGGCCGACGCATGCCCAATCTGCAACATATCCGCAATTTTTGCATCATTGCCCATATTGACCATGGCAAGTCCACGCTTGCCGACCGAATTCTTGAGCTGACCAAGGTTGTCAGTCAGCGCGAAGCCCGCCAGCAGTATCTGGACAAGATGGATCTGGAGCGCGAGCGGGGCATCACGATCAAGGCGCAAACGGTTCGCATTCCGTATGTGGCTGCCGACGGACAGGAATATGAGCTGAACCTGATCGACACTCCCGGCCATGTGGACTTCAACTATGAGGTTTCGCGATCGCTGGCCGCCTGCGAGGGGGCGTTGCTGGTGGTGGACGCCACGCAGGGGGTGGAGGCGCAGACGCTGGCGAACGTTTACCTTGCGCTGGATCACAACCATGAGATTGTGCCGGTCCTCAACAAGATAGATCTTCCCAGCGCCGAGGTGGACCGCGTCAAGGAAGAGATTGAGGAGGCCATCGGCCTTGACTGTTCCGAGGCGCTGCCGGTATCGGCCAAGACCGGCCTGGGGGTGGACGCCGTTCTTGAGGCCATTGTGCATCGCCTGCCCGCGCCGCAGGGCGATCCTTCGGCGCCGCTCAAGGCGCTTATTTTCGACTCCTGGTATGACAGCTATCAGGGCGTCGTGGTGCTGTTCCGGGTCATGGACGGAACGGTGCGCCTTGGCGAGTCTGTGCGACTCATGAGCACCGGCAAGGACTATGAAGTCCTGCGCCTGGGGGTCTTTTCGCCCGAGGCGACGGACGTGAAGGAACTGCACGCGGGCGAGGTGGGTTTCCTGTGCGGCAGCATCAAGTCGCTGGGCGACGCCCGCGTGGGCGATACCATCACGCACGCCGACCGCCCGGCAGATACGCCGGTTCCCGGCTTCAAGGAAGTGCAGCCCATGGTTTTCTGCGGGCTGTATCCTTCGGAATCGGACGATTATGAAAATCTGAAGGCGGCGCTGGAAAAGTTGCAGCTTAACGACGCGGCGTTCAGCTTTGAACCGGAAACCTCGCAGGCGCTGGGCTTCGGCTTCCGCTGCGGCTTTCTCGGCCTGCTGCATATGGAAATCATTCAGGAACGCCTGGAACGGGAATTCGAGGTTGCCCTGATCGCCACGGCGCCTTCCGTGGTGTACAGGGTGGAAACGTCCGAGGGCAAGACGCTGGAGATCGACAACCCCGCGCATCTGCCCGACGCGACGCGGATTCGCGCCCTTTACGAGCCGTATGTCAGCATGGACATTCATGTGCCCAACGAATATGTGGGCAACGTCATGAAGCTGTGCGAGGAAAAGCGGGGGACGCAGAAGAACCTGCATTATCTGGCCGCCAACCGCGTCGTGGTGACCTACGAACTGCCCTTTGCGGAAATCGTCTACGACTTTTTCGACAAGCTGAAGTCCTGCACGCGCGGCTATGCCAGCATGGACTATCAGCCCATCGACTACCGCGAGTCCGATCTTGTGCGCCTGGACATTCTGCTGAACGGCGAGCCCGTGGACGCGCTGGCCGTCATCGTGCACCGGGAGCGCGCCTATCAGTACGGGCGATCCCTGGCTCTCAAGCTCAAGCGCACCATTCCGCGCCAGCTCTTCCAGGTGGCCATTCAGGCGGCCATTGGGCAGAAGATCATCGCCCGCGAAACGGTGTCGGCCTTCCGCAAGGACGTGACGGCCAAGTGTTACGGCGGCGACATTACCCGAAAGCGCAAGCTCCTTGAAAAGCAGAAGGAAGGCAAGAAGCGCATGAAGCGCATGGGCAATGTGGAATTGCCGCAGGAGGCCTTTCTCGCCGCGCTCAAGGTTGGCGACGAATAACGAGACAGCCCGCCGGGAAAACCCGCGGGCTGTTTTGCTGGGAACTCCGCCCGCGCCGCCGCCCCCGGTATCCGGCGACGGATGACAAAGAAGGGGCATCCGTATAGAATGACTCCCCAAGTTTCCCCTGCACGTCGTCCCGTACGGGGAACCGGGCGCGAAGAATTTCCGCGGCGGAGCGTCCCTGTCGCGATTTCACTGTACGGGCTTCCCCTCCGGGAGCCGCAACCTTTACCAAGGGCTTTCTGATGCAAAAGGATTCCTCCCGCCGGACAGGCAGGCAGGGCGGCCCCCTTCCGGTATGGACCCAGAGTCTGGGATGCCCCAAGAACAGGGTCGATACGGAACATGTGCTCGGCTCGCTGGGCATCCCCGTCAAGAGCGTGGAGCATATGGGGCGCGCGCGACTGGTGCTCATCAATACCTGCGGCTTCATTGCGCCGGCCGTCAGCGAGAGCATCCGGGCCGTTCTGGACGCGGCCGAACGGATTGCCGGCTGCAAGCGCAAGCCGCTGCTGGCGGTCGCGGGCTGCATGGTGGGGCGGTACGGCGTGGAAGAGCTGGCGCGCGAACTGCCGGAGGTTGATCTCTGGCTGCCGACGGGCGACCTGACGCGCTGGCCCGCCATGATCGCGCGGGCGCTGGCCCTGAGGGAGGAGCCGGCCCCGGCCATCGACGGCGCGTGGCCGGGACGCCTGCTTTCGACCGGCCCGGCGCACGCCTGGCTCAAGGTCGGCGAAGGCTGCCGGCATGCCTGCGCCTTCTGCACCATTCCTTCCATCCGCGGCCCGCTGGCGTCCGCTCCGGCCGCGGCCTTGCGGGAAGAGGCGCAAAGACTGCTGGCGCAGGGCGTGCGGGAAATCAATCTCGTGGCGCAGGATCTGACGTCGTGGGGCGCGGATCTGACGCCCCGGGCGCGCCTGCAGGATCTGCTGGCCGAGCTGCTGCCGCTGGACGGGCTCGCCTGGCTGCGTCTGCTCTATCTTTATCCCAGCGGCGTCACGCCGGAACTGCTGCGTTTCATACAGACGGCCGGGCCGAATCTGCTCCATTATTTTGATATTCCCCTGCAGCACGCCCACCCCGACGTTCTTTCCCGCATGGGGCGCCCCTTTGCCGGAGATCCGCGCCGCGTCGTCGACAGGGTGCGGGACGCCCTGCCGGACGCAGTGCTGCGAACGACCTTCATTGTCGGCTATCCCGGCGAGACGGAAGAACACTTTGACGCGCTCTGCCGTTTTGTGGAAGAGACAAGATTTCATCATGTGGGCGTCTTTGCCTATCAGGCGGAAAGCGGAACGCCCGCCGCCGAAATGCCGGATCAGATTCCCGACGACATCAAGGAGCGCCGCCGGGCGACGTTGATGGAATTGCAGCGCGACATCAGCGAGGAGCATCTTGCCGCGATGACGGGCAGCCGCCTGCCCGTACTGGTGGAACGCCCGCATGAGGAATGGCCCGGCCTGCACGTGGGACGCGTCTGGTTTCAGATGCCCGACGTGGACGGCATCACCTATGTGAGCGGCCCGGGCGTGACGCCCGGCGCCCTTGTGGAATGCGACATTGAAGATCATACGGCCTACGACCTTACGGCGCTGGCCTGAAACGCCCGGACGCAACGAGCATGACGACCACAGAAGCATGGCGGCTCCACTTTCAGGGAAGCGCCGCCCCCAACCTTACCCTGCGGCCCAGACATCTTTCCGTTATCCTTGACGAAGCTGCCGACGCGGCTCCCAGGGCAACGGCGCTGCGCTTTCAGAACATGATCCTGACGTACGCCGAGCTGCGCGAACGCGCGGAACGCTTTGCCGCGTCGCTGCGGCGCTGCGGCGTGCATCCCGGGGATCGCGTGGCCGTCATGCTGCCCAACCTGCCGCAGACCGTCGTCGCCTTCTGGGGCGTGATGAAGGCCGGAGCAACGGCCGTCATGACAAACCCCCTTTACCGGGAGGCCGAACTCAAGCGGCACTTCAAGGACGCGGGCGTGCGCGTGCTGATTACGCTTGATCTGCTCTGGCAGCATATCGAGCCGCTGCTGCCGACGCTGGAACTGGATTTGATCGTTGTCGCCGACGTGCGCGACGCGCTGCGGCCCCCGCTCAACTGGCTTTATGCGCTCAAGCGCTGGCGCAACGGCGGCGCGCCGGCAATCCCCTGGAACGAGCGCGTCGTGCCCTGGCGCGATTTCTGCCTTGGCCGGGAACGCTACAGCCCCCCGGCCGGCAATCCGCACGCGGAAATCGCCCTGCTGCAATACACGGGCGGCACCACGGGCGAACCCAAGGGCGCCATGCTGACCCACGCCGGCCTTACGGCGCAGCTGACGCAGCTCCTGTCCATTCTTCATCTGAAGGAAGACGAGCGCCACACCTTCCTTTCCATCATGCCCTTTTTCCATGTGTTCGGCCTGATGGGCAATATCGTGCTCCCCGCCGCTATGAAGGCGGCCACCATCCCGGTGCCGCGCTACACGCCCGGCGATCTGCTGCGGACCATCAAGAAATTCCGCCCGACCTTCTTTGTGGGCGCGCCTTCGGTCTATATTTCGCTGATGCAGCAAAAGAACATATCGCAATATGACTTGACTTGTATCCGCTACTGCATTTCCGGTTCGGCGCCCTTCCCGGCGGAAACCCTGCACCGCTGGCAGGAGATGACCCGCGCCGCCATCACCGAGGGGTACGGCCTGACGGAAGCGTCCCCCGTGCTTTGCGCCAATCCCATTCAGGGCGAGCAAAAAATTGGCTCCGTGGGCGTGCCGCTGCCGCTGACGGACATTCGCATCGTGGACACGGAAGATCCTGCGCGCGAACTGGGCGACAACGAATGGGGCGAGCTGATCGCCAGGGGGCCGCAGCTTATGGCCGGCTACTGGAACAGGCCGGACGAAACCGCCGTCACCCTGCGCGACGGCTGGCTGCATACGGGCGATATCGCCTACCGGGACAAGGACGGCTACTACTTTCTTGTGGATCGCAAGAAGGACCTTGTTATCGTGGGCGGCTACAATGTGTATCCCCGCGAAGTCGAAGAAGTGCTGTACGAACATCCGCAGGTGGCCGAAGCCGTGGCCGTGGGCGTCAAGCACCCCACGCGAGGCGAGGCGCTCAAGGCCTTTATCGTGCCCAAGGCGGGCGCGATTCTCAGCAAGTCCGATCTGGCCGCCCATTGCCGGGCCAGACTGGCAAACTACAAGATTCCCAAGTTCTTTGAATTCAGGACAGATTTGCCCAAGACAATCATCGGCAAGGTTCTGCGCCGCGCCCTGCGGGATGAGGAAAAAAAGACGCCGCCCGCCGCAACGAAGGATGAAGAAAAATCCGCATGAATCCGGCGGACGCCCCGCCGCCCGGCAGACGCCCGGGGCCGGGACTGCCAATCCAAGGAGAAAAACATGTTTCGACGCGCCTTCCCCATACTCTGGAAAACGCCTCTGCTCCTTCTCTTCGCCGCTCTCGCGGCGCTGACGGCGCCCGACGCGCCGCGCGCCTCGGAGGAGACGCCCGCCGCGCCCTCCGCCGATGAACAGCGCTCCTTCAACGAACGCCTGCGCGGTCTCTGGGGCGACGCCAGAAGCGCGGGCGACGAAATGGGCAAACAGGCCGGCGAACTCTGGGATTCAGCCCGCGAATCGTCTTCCGAACTCTGGAACGGCGCCCGCGAGCAGGGGAATATCTGGGCCGACGAAGCCCGCCGCCGCTGGCGCGAAAGCGGCAAGTAAGCGCGCCCCCGGAACAGCGTTGCAGGACGCCTCGCCGTTTGGCGGGGCGTCTTCTGTTTTTCTGGCGCGGCCGCGCCGTGATACTATCAGGCAAGAAATCGCGAGAAATGCATCTGCCCTTCCGGCCATGCGCGCTGTACTCTGGCCGCAGGAGTCAGACGGAACGCCTCCGCCGAATTCCTTCCGAAACGCTTCCAGAGGAGGAGTGACGCATCATGAAAACGCTGTTTGCCAGAGCGGCGACGCCCGCCGGTACAAAAAAAGACGACGCGACGGCGCGCCGCCTTTCCAGACGCGACTTTCTGCAACGCGCCGTTCCGGGCATGCTTGCCGCGGGCGCGCTCGTCGCCGCCTTTCCCGCATTTTCCCTGCCCGTCGCGGCGTCCGAAGGAGCAGCCATGCTGACGCTGTATTTTTCTCATTCCGGCAATACCCGCACGATTGCGACATTCATTCATGAGCATACCGGCGGCGACATGGTCGAGCTTGTCCCCGCCGCGCCCTATCCCGCCGATTACGACGCCGTGGTGGAGCAGGCCCGGCAGGAGCTGCGAAACAACGCCCGGCCGCGCGTGACAACGGAACTTCCCCGCCTCGCGGAATACCAGACGCTGTTCATCGGTTTTCCGAACTGGTGGGGAACCATGCCCATGCCGCTCTTTACATGGCTGGAACAGCACGATCTTGCGGGAAAGACCATCGCGCCGTTCTGTACCCACGGCGGCGGCGGTTTCGGCCGCAGTCTGCGGGACCTCCGGCGGCTTTGCCCGCGGGCGCGCCTGCTTGACGGTCTTGAGATTCGAGGCGGGAGGGTTGCCGAAGCCCGCCCGGCGGTGGAAGCCTGGCTGCGGCAACTGGGATTCTGAGCGCGCGGCGGCGGGGCCTAGCGTTTAAGACATGCATCCTGCCGTTTCGCGGAAAAAACGTGATTTCTCCACTTGCTTTTGGCCGCGCGAAAAAATCGACTGGAGGGGAAGCACCTTCAGTCGATTTTTTCGGCAATATAAAAACCGTAGCCGTAAAAGGCGCCGTAGCGCTCATACAGGGCGATTTCCTGCCGTTCCGCATCGACCAGGGCCCGCGCGGCCGGACTGTCGCCCTGCCGCTCCAGAAAACCGGCAAAGGCGCGTTGCAGCGGCAGGTAATAATTTTCACGCCAGCAGGATTCAGGAAGGACAAAATAGCCTTTCAGCGCGTAGCCGTGCCGCTCAAGCTGCGCCGTCTTGACAAAGGCGGGAGCTATCTCCGGGTATTCCTCTTCCCAGTAATCCCGGATTTCCTGCGGCGGCCTGCCGCCCAGCCAGGTCATTTCAGAAACGACCAGCTTTCCGCCCGGCTTCAGAAAACGACGCCACTCTCTGATGCCGTCCTCAAAGCCCGTATTGTAGATGGAACCTTCCGCCCACAAGACGTCGAACGCCTCGTCCTGAAAGGGAAGATCCGTCATGGAGGCATGCAGCGGACGCACGCGATCCGCCACGCCCCGCGCACGCGCCCGTCGGCGCAGCCTTTCCAGAAAGCCGGGTAGAAAATCCACGGCGGTCACCGTCGCGTCCAGCTCTTCGGCCAGCAGGAGGGCGGCGGCCCCCGCGCCGCAACCGATATCCGCAACGTTGAGGGGGCGCGAGCGATCCAGACCGGCAAGACGCATGGCCAGCCGGGTTTCCTCGTCGCCGCCGGGCCCCTGCCGCTCGCAGGTCTGATACAAATCCGTCAGCAGTTCATAAATCGCGTCCATGAAGGCCTCCCGAAGCCGCCGGGCTTTATTAACGCGAATTTACAAGTCATTTCAGACAAATAGAAATATTTCCGCCGCCCGTACGCGCTCTGAAAAAGCGCGGTCTTTCCGATCGCCTTTGGCCGGGCGCGCCGCCTCGCGTCCAGACTTTTTCAAAAGGAAAACGCGCTACTGCTCCACGGCAAAAATATTTCTGAAAACGACGGCGTTGCCGGAACCGCCGCGCACCTCAAGCACGACCTGCGCGCCGGCCATGGCGCCGGCATTCCTGGGGAGATTCGCGCTCATGACGGCGCGCTTGAAGCGCAGGATGCTGAACTTGCCGACGTCGGAAGGAGAAAACTTCAGAGGAAAACGGGAGCCTTCCTGCGTCATGAGAACGGCGGAAACCTCGCCTTCGGCGCGAGCGTCGCGCTTGTTTCGCAAATCCAGCGCGATGCGCAACGTCCGGTTGCGGACCAGCCGGACGCGCACCTTGTCGACGGAAACGTAGTCGCTCTTGATGGCGGGGAAGTCGGCGTGTCCGGGACCGTCGTCCTTTGCCATCTGCTCTTTCATGGCCGCCTCGTCCGCGGCCGGGGAATCGGGCGCGGCGGATTCGCTCTCCGGCTGCGGCGAAGGCGCGCCCATGTCGCCCTGCGCCAGCGCCCGCGCAAGAATGTCGTGTCCGGGCACGGCGCTTTCCTCAAGCAGAACGGACAGCTGTTCCAGACGTTCCAGCTTGCCCTCCGCGGCTTCTCCCTCGCTTTCCAGCCGCAGCACCTCGTCGTGGAGAAGACCGTTTTCGCGCCAGAGATCATAGCAGAACCAGCCAAGCCCGCCGGCCATGCAGGGGAACATGAGCAGGGCCGCCGGCAGGGCGTACAGCCAGAGACGGCGAATGCGCCAGGACTGGCGACGGCCGTCCTCCCGAATGACGACGAGGCTCAGACGCTCCCGGTATTTCATTATTCTTCGCCCTCCGCGTCGAACATGGCCGGCAGCGGCGCCTCAACCACCCAGTCTTCCCGCGTGATCTGCCACTGCTTGCCGTTGAAGGACAGCAGCAGGGTCTTGGTGCCCCTGTCGCTGTGCCCGGCGCTGTCCGCATAGGATTGCAGCATGTCGGCGCGCAGGCCGCCCTTGTCGTCCAGCGCCAGACGCAGGCCGGAAAGCTGCACCAGCGTGGGCGACACGCGCCCCCAGAGACGTTCCTTCTGGGCGCGAATGGCCCGGGCGGTGCGGCGGCCGGCCTGCACGGCGTCGTCGGCGTAGAAACGCATGTACGCATCCAGATCGCCGCGTTCCCACGCCGCGCGCCAGGCCTCGATGACGCGGCTGACCTCGCCGCTGACGCGCTCCAGATAATAGGCCGACAGCCCCCGGTCGCCGGCTTCAAAATTTTCCGCCACAATGCGGAAACGGCCGTCCTTGCCGCGCTGCCAGTACAGGATGCGTTCGCCCTGTTCCATGCCCCGCTCGCTGAGCAGAAGCTGATCGCTGCGGCTTTCCACGATCTCGCCGACCAGCGACAGACGCGGCGCCCGGCTGACGACCGTCAGCGGCGCGGCGTGACGGCGCTTGAGCTCGCGCAGCGTCTGCCCGTACGGCAGGCCGCGCGGAACGCCGGGCGCCTTGTTGAAGGCCCGCGCGTCATAGAGCGTCGTCAGCTCCCGCGCGTTGTGCGCGGCAAGCGCGTCTTCCCATGCCCGGACTTCCGCCGCGACGGTCTGGCGCACTTCCGGCGTGAGCCGCACGCGGGCGGCTTCCGCTTCGGCGCGGGCGCGGGCTTCGGCCTCCAGGCGCTGCTGTTCGGCAAGGCGCGCCGCTTCCTGACGCGCCTGCTCCTCGGCTTCGGCCCTGGCGCGCGCCTCCGCATCCTGCTCCGAGCCTTCCGGGGTCCTGATGGGCCCCCAGTTGATCTCCGCGGGCGCCGGACGGGGGCGCCACTGCGGGATGAGCGGGTCCGCCGCGACCAGCGTTCCCTCGGACGAAAGCCGCCCCGCGTCTTCCGGCATGTCCAGCCGGGGGGCGACGGGCATTTCGCTGTCGGAGAAGGTGATGGAACTCTGCGCTACAAGGGTGCCGTTGCGGAAGGCGGCTTCCATGCCCAGCTCGCGCGGCGTCCACTCCATGCCGACGATACGGAAATGGCCTCTTTCATCCGGCTGCCAGTACAGACGGCGCACGCCCTCGGTGGAAAGGTTGGAAGCCGTATAGAGCTGTTCCGACCAGGTGACCCAGTAGCCGGGCCCCTGAAGCACATGGATTTCCTTGTTGAAGATCTTGATGAACTTGAGAATCTTGAACAGGCGTTCCTTGTTCTGACGAAAGGCGGCAAAGCTCTCCGGCATGGCCCGGGAGTAGGCCTCGGGATTGTAGAACTCGAACATGCGGGGGGAGCGGGCCGCCCAGGCCTTGCTCCATTCCTGCATGAGCAGGCGCAGGCTTCGCGCCGTGCCGTCGTCGGGGCTGGGCACGGCGCTTTCGTCCACATGCTCGGCCAGCACGACCGCCGTTCCGGGGCGCAGGCTCGGCCCGACGGTATCAATATCCTTGAGACCGATGGCCACGCAGCCCTTGGTGTCGCGCGGAAAGATGCCGTAGCCCTTGCTGTGAATCCAGATGCCGTAGCCGGTCTTTCCCCGCAGCCTGTCCACGGGGTTCGGATAGTTCAGCGTGTAGGCAATACCGCCGTATTCCCTGAAGTCCAGCCCGCCCGCAATCTTGTATTCCACGAAGTAGATGCCCTCCGGCGTCCGCAGGTCATTGATGACCTGCTTGTCGCCGGGCACCTGCCCCGTCGTGCAGGGAAAGGTGTATTTCAGCTTGAGCGGGCTCTTGTGCTCGAAGAAGAGAAAGGACTGACGCCCCTTGTCCACCGCGACCAGATGCGCGGGCAGACCTTCGTCGTAAATGGACGCTTTCCAGTTGTCCGCCCAGGCGCAGCGGGGCCCCCAGACGACGCGCCCGTCCGGCAACGGCGCCTCCCAGGCCGATGCGGAAAGCACGACGGCCAGCGCGCAGGCGAGCGATTTCCAGCGCGAGGAACGGGAACCGCGCCGCCGGGCGCGGACGGAACGACGAAGGCCGGAACCGGAAGCGGCAATCTGAAAGATGGGGCGATCGGTGGCTTGCATGACAGACGCTAGAACGGGTTATGAGTAAAGATTCCGCCCTCCCGCGCGGGATTGCGCGGCGCGAGGCAAGGGAACCGGCCTTGCCTCGCCAGAACAGTCTCCCTGCGGAAGGAACCCGGCGCGGGGCCGGGCCGCCGCCCGGAGGGCGCGACGCGGAAGGAGGTTTCGCGGGCTACTGACGGGCCAGCTCCACGAGCTCCCTGCGAGTGAAGAGGGCGTGCAGTTCGTAGCCCGCTTCCTTCAGCTTTTCGCGCCCGCCTTCCTCGCGGTCGAGAATGGCGCACACGGCCCTGATGTCCAGGCCGGCGTCGCGCACGCGGTCGCAGGCCTTGAGCAGCGAGCCGCCCGTCGTCACCACGTCCTCAAGCATGGCTACGGGATCGCCGGGCTGGAAATTGCCCAGACCTTCCACAAACTGATTGGTGCCGTGCCCCTTGGACTCCTTGCGTACCAGCAGGCCGTGCAACGGACGGCCCTGCTCATGCGAAATGACCGTGACGGACGACACCAGCGGGTCCGCGCCCATGGTCATGCCGCCGACGCCCCGGATATCCAGGTCTTTCAGCAAATCGTTGAACAGACGGCCGATCAGCCACGAGCCTTCGGCATGCAACGCCGTCACGCGGCAGTCGAAGTAATAGTCGCTGCGGCGTCCCGAGGCCAGAACAAAGTCGCCTTCGCGATAGGACTTTTCCACCAGCAGGCGCGCCAGTCGCCGTTTCAGTTCCAGCATGTCGTTCATATGCGCTCCCCTCAAAAAAATCTTGAAATTTTCTACAATTTCTTGCGAGACTCCGCCCCCCGCGACGCAAGGAGACGGCGCGGGGGCGCGGAAACGCCCCCGCCCTGCGCGCTACTTCTTTTCGTCAAAGATGCGCGCGAAAATTTCGTCTTCGTGTTCGAGATAGAAGGAGGGATCGAAAAGGGTGTCCAGCTTGTCGCCCAGGGCGGCCCGCATGTCTTCGTCGGCCCTGACAAGATCAGGGAAGGGCTTGCGCTCGTTCCAGCTCTGCATGGCCAGGCGCTGCACGGCCTCGTAGGCCTTCTGGCGCGGCATGCCGGTCGCGATGAGGTTGGTCAGCACGCGCTGGGAGAAATACAGCCCGTAGGACCGGTCCATATTTTCCAGCATGCGGTCGCGCTTGACGACCAGACCGTCCAGCACGCGGCGCAGCCGGTTGAGCACATAGTCGGCGATGATGGTGGAATCCGGCATGATGACGCGCTCCACCGAAGAATGGCTGATGTCGCGCTCATGCCACAGGGCCTGATTTTCCATGGCCGCCACGGCGTTGCCCCGCAGCAGGCGGGCCAGCCCGGCCATGTTTTCCGCGGAAATGGGATTCTTCTTGTGGGGCATGGCCGAAGATCCCTTCTGCCCCTTGGCAAAGCCTTCCTCGACTTCCAGCACTTCCGTGCGCTGCAGATGACGCAGCTCCACGCAGAGGCGCTCCACGCCGCCGCCGAGAATGGCAAGCGCGGTAAAGAATTCGGCGTAGCGATCCCGCTGCACAATCTGCGTGGAATGCTCGTCGGGACGCAGGCCGAGCCGCGCCAGCGCGCGCGATTCCAGTTCCGGCGAGAGGAAGGCATAGGTGCCCACGGCGCCGGACAGCTTGCCGACGCGGATGTTTTCCAGCGCGGTTTCCAGCCGCTTCAGATGGCGGCGGAATTCGGCGTAGAAACCGGCAATCTTCAGGCCGAAGCTGGTAGGTTCGGCGTGGATGCCGTGCGTGCGGCCCATGCAGAGAACGCCCTTGTGCTCGCGCGCCAGCCGTTTCAGGCTTTCCAGCAGGCCGCGGACGTCGTCCAGCAGCAGCGCGCCCGCCTGCTTGAAGAGCAGGCCGTTGGCCGTGTCCACAATATCGGAGGAAGTGCAGCCCAGATGGATGTAGCGGGCTTCGGGGCCGACCTTTTCCTCAAGGGACGTGAGGAAGGCGATCACGTCGTGGCGCGTCACTTCCTCAATGGCCAGAATGCGGTCGACGTCGATATCCGCCTTCTTGCGGATGACCTCGACGGCCTCCGCCGGGATGCGCCCCATGTCGCTCCAGGCTTCGCAGACGGCCACTTCCACGGCCAGCCACGCGCGATAACGGTTTTCCAACGTCCAGATGCGGCCCATTTCCGGCCGGGTATAACGGTCAATCATGCGAGCCTCACGCTTTGGCGGCTGGGGCAGCCGCGCTGGGGGTTGCGGTCGCGCCGCCGGAGGAACCCGAAGAGTTCCCGGCCGAGGCGGGAGCGGACGAGCCTGTCGTCCCGGACGACGCGGCCGGAGCCGCGGGCGACGAAGAGGCGGCCGGAGCCGCGTCGGCAGGGGGCGTCATGGCGCCGGACGCGCCGTAGGCCGTGGAAGAATCCTCATCCTTGACGCCCTTGCGGTAGCCGTAATCGCTCACGTACCAGCCCGCGCCCTTGAGCACGAACGACGTATTGGAAAGCACGCGCTGCGACGCGGCCCCGCAGGCGGGGCAGGGCTTGTCCGCATGCGCCTCGGACACGGTCGTCCATTCCTCGAAAACCTTCTGACACGCAGGGCACTGATATTCGTAAATAGGCATAGCTAACGCCGAGAACGGCCAAGCGGCATCGCCGCTCGCCGTTGCAAACTTCCGATACCGCCGCGCGGAGCGGCGCTATCGCCGGGAGACAGAAAACGCGCCGGAACGGGCGCACGGAAAAACAACGCGCCGGCCGCCTTGCAACGGCCAGCGCAACAAATTACGCCTTGGCGGCCTTCGCTTCGCGCACGCGCTGCTTCAGACGCTGCTCGCGGCGATGACGACGACGATCCAGTTCCTTCTTGCGTTCCACTTTCTTGTGAGCCATGTGTCCTCCGCGGGGATGCAACCCCTTGAATGATTTTACCTTTTCAGCCTCTTCCCTCGCAGGCGGCGGCGCGGCGCGCCGTCTCGCGGAGCCGCTCCGGCAGGAGCGACGCCGCGCCGCGCAAGGAAGAAAATTTCAACGAATCAGGTTTTGATAGCCGCGATCCCGGTAAAAGTCCAGCATTTCCGCACCCGTCGCTTGCGGAAAAGGCCGGTCAGCGCTCCGCGTTTCTGTCGTAAAGTCCGCTGATTACTGCCTCTTCCCGGTATTCCCAGGGCGCAAGACCGCAACGCGTCATGACGGCGTCGATCCGGGGCAGGGCCGTTTCCGGCAGGCGCTGCGCCTGCACCAGCGGCGCCGGCGTCAGCCGCACGCGAAAATCCCCCAGCAGCGGCCGGCCGTCCGGCCCCTTGAGCCCGGCCAGCGCCTCCTCGGCCCCGGCAAGCCGGCGCAGCAGGGAGGCGTCGGGCGTCGTTCCGTAGGCAAAGCGGGTCAGCAGGCAGGGACGGGCCGCCTGAAGGGGATCGACAAGGCCCGTCGCCGCGCCGGCGGCGCGCACGGCCTTCTTGTCGAAGCCTGCGACCGCCAGCGGCGAAAAGACGCCGGCCTCCCGCAGGGCCTGCAATCCCGGGCGATAGGCCTTCAGATCGTCGGCGTTGGAGCCGTCGCAGAGCAGGCGGGGCGCTTCGCCCCCGGCCTCGCGCCGGGCAAGCGTCTCCCGCAGGCGGCGCATGAGCGCCGCCTTGCAGAAATAGCAGCGCCGGGGGCCGTTTTCGCGCACGCCGGGAATTTCCAGGGGCTGGAACTCCGTTTCTTCCAGCGGCAGCCCCGCCTCTTCCGCCCGCCGCCGCGCCAGCCGGCTTTCCGCCTCGGGCACGTGCGGCCCCCGCGCATGCAGGGCCAGCACGTCCAGACCGGCGCGCAGCAGGGCGTGGCACAGGAAACGGCTGTCCACGCCCCCGGAATAGGCCACGGCCACGGCGTCGCGTCCGCACTCGCGCAGACGCCGCCGCACCGTCGCGATCAGGGATTCGAGCTGGGCCGCGCCGTCTACCACGTCAGGCGCACCTTGGCGCCGCGCCGGGCCATTTCTTCCTTGCACTGCCGGATGGTATACTGCCCGTAGTGCACGATGCTGGCCACCAGCGCCGCCGACGCGCCGCCGATGCTCACGGCCTCGTGGCAGTGCTCGGGCTTGCCCGCGCCGCCGGAGGCGATGACCGGCAGGCTCACGGCCTCCGAGATCATCTGCGTCAGCACCAGCTCGTACCCGTCGCAGGTGCCGTCCGCGTCGATGGAATTGACGCACAGTTCGCCCGCGCCCAGCTTCTCGCAGCGGCGGGCCCACGCCACGGCGTCAAGCCCCGTGCGCGTGCGGCCGCCGTGAATGACGATTTCATAGCCGGAGGGGATTTCAGGAGTGGCGGGAACCCTCAGGACGTCCATGCCGACCACGACGGCCTGGGAACCGAAGGCGTCCGCGCCCTCGCTGATCAGCTCCGGCCGCCGGACGGCCGCCGAATTGACGGACACCTTTTCCGCGCCGGCCAGCAGGACGGCCCGCATGTCCGCCACGGACGCGATGCCGCCGCCCACGCTGAACGGAATGAATATGGCCGAGGCGACCTTTTCCACCACGTCCAGAAAGATGCCGCGCTGCTCGGCCGAAGCCGTGATATCGTAAAAGACGATCTCGTCCGCGCCTTCCTCATAATAACGGCGGGCGCTCTCCACGGGATCGCCGATATCCACATTGCCTTCAAACTTGATGCCCTTGGTCAGCCGCCCAGCCCGAACGTCGAGGCAGGGAATGACGCGCTTGCTCAGCATGAGGTCGCCTCCGGCCGCGCGCTGCGGCAGTAGTCGTAGAAATTCCGCAGGACCCGCAGCCCCGGGCGCCCGCTCTTTTCCAGATGGCACTGAACGGCCCACAGGCCGTCGCGCCCGTAGACGGAGCAGAACTCCGTCCCGTAGGTCGTCGTTGCGATGACCAGCTCCGGCGCCGGTTCCGTGAAGTAGCTGTGCACGAAATAGAATTCCGCGTCCGGGGCCACGCCGTCCAGCAGGCGGCTGGGCCGCCTGACGCGCAGGCTGTTCCAGCCCATGTGCGGCACCGGCGCGGGGGAACCGTCCTCCTGCTTCATGCCGTCGGGAAAGCGCACGGTGCGCCCCGGCAGAATGCCCAGGGTCATGGCGTCGTTCTCCTCGCTGTACTCCAGCAGGATCTGACAGCCCAGACAGATGCCGAGCAGCGGCTCACGCCGGATGATGACCCGCCGCAGGACCTCCTCCAGTCCGCTTTCGTGCAGCGCCCGCATGGCCTGTCCGGCCGCGCCCACGCCGGGAAAGATCAGCCCCTGCGCCGCTTCGGCCGTCGCCGGGTCCGACGTGACGACGCACGGCACTCCCAAATGTTCCAAAGCCCGGCGAACGCTCGTCTGATTGCCCGCCCCGTAATCAAGAATCGCCAGCATGCGACCTTCCTTCAAGCCAGATGTTCGACGCCCGCAGGCGCAAGACGCCGACAAGTATTGCCCCAATCGCCCCGGGACGCAAGAGGCGGCGCGGCCCGGGCGCGGCGCGCCGGCCGCCGTCCGGCGGGAGAATGACGGACGGCGCCGCCCCGCCGCAATAAAACTTTTACATTTTCCACAATTTACAGATACGACTGCAATAGCTGTTTATATTTTACATGCAAATCTATGAAAAAATATTTTCTTATTGTAAAAATAGTTCTTTGATGCTGTAAAAATGCAGCATGTGCTATTTTTCATTTTTTTCATGTTTGAAAATGATATTGTTTGGGTACACAAACACAAAAAAACAGATTTTTCAACGCATAAATTATCATGATGCAGTTAAACTTTCCGGCAAAGCAATTTTTTTCTTTACCAAAGCCCGCCGCTTGTCC
Source organism: uncultured Desulfovibrio sp. (assembly GCA_944324555.1). Lineage (GTDB taxonomy): Bacteria > Desulfobacterota > Desulfovibrionia > Desulfovibrionales > Desulfovibrionaceae > Desulfovibrio. Next base: position 20,677 of record CALUWU010000155.1, on the reverse strand, counting down.
TATACTACGGAGTATGCTCGGAGCGTTTTCGGAATGTCCGAACGCCGAAGGCAAATGCAACTGTACGCGGCGCACGCCGCTATGGGGGGATATCGTGGAGGTTGTGATTAGCGCCCTTAAAGCCGTTTCCGACGTGGTCTGGGGGCCCATCATGCTGGTGCTTCTGGTCGGTACGGGCCTGTACCTGACCGTCGGGCTGCGCTTTTTCCCGTTCCGCAACTGGATGCGTTCCTACGCCTGCCTGTGGCAGGGGCGGTCGCATCAGTCCGAAGACGGAGAGATTTCGCCCTGGAACGCCCTGATGACGGCGCTGGCGGGAACCATCGGCACGGGAAGTATCGTGGGGGTGGCCACGGCCATTTCCGTCGGCGGCCCGGGCGCGCTCTTCTGGATGTGGGTGACCGCCGTGGTCGGCATGGTCACCAAGTTTGCGGAAGTCATGCTTTCGGTGCAGTTCCGCGAAAAGACGCCCGCGGGCAACTGGGTCGGCGGCGCCATGTATTTCATCAAGAACGGGCTCGGCCCCCGCTGGGCGTGGATGGGCGCGCTCTTCTGCATTTTCTGCATGATCGCCTGCATGGGCACCGGCGCCATGGTGCAGGCCAACGCCATCAGCGCCAATCTTGCCGACACCTTCGGCATTCCCGTCTGGGCGACGGCGCTGGCGCTGCTCCTGCTGGCCGGCACGGTCATCATCGGCGGCGTGTCGCGCGTCGGCGCCGTGGCCGGCAGGCTCGTGCCCTTCATGGCCTGCCTTTACTGCGTGCTGTCGCTGCTGGTCATCGGTTCGCACATCACGGAAATCCCGTCCGTCATCTGGATGATCTTCCGCGACGCCTTCACGCCCGCCGCCGCCGGCGGCGGCTTTGCCGGCGCCACGGTCATGATGGCCATACGGCAGGGCATGGCGCGCGGCGTCTTCTCCAACGAGGCCGGCCTGGGCACCGCGCCCATGGCGCACGCCGCCTCCACCGCGCACAGCCCGCTGACGCAGGCCAGCATCGGCATGCTGGACGTTTTCGTCACCACCCTTGTCATCTGCTCCATGACGGGCTTCGCCATTCTGGTGACCGGCGAATGGTGCTCCGGCGTCAGCGGGGGCATCATGACCGCCGCCGCCTATGAAAAGGCCCTGCCCGGCATCGGCAAGATCGGCGTGACCGTCTGCCTCGCCCTCTTCGCCTTCACCACGGCGCTGGGCTGGTGCGTCTACGGCGAACGCTGCGCCATCTATCTTTTCGGCGACCGCGCCCAGCTGCCGTTCCGCATCGTCTACGTGGCGGTCTTCTGCCTCGGCGCCCTGCTGACGCTGGATCTTGTCTGGCTGGCCTCGGATATCGGCAACGCCCTCATGGCGTTCCCCAACCTTGTCGGCATCCTGCTGCTGAGCCCCTTCCTCTTCCGTCTGGTACGCGAAGAAGCGCAAAAGGACCCGCGTTTCATCCTGTAAAATCAAATACATATCAGGGCGGCCCGGCCGGGCCGCCCCAACCGCAGCATAGCGAGGTGGCCCATGCAAAAACGCTTTTCACCCATGACCATCATCGCCCTTGCGCTAGGCGTCGTCGGCGCGGGTCTGTACCTCGTTCCCACGCCGCGCGACGATGCTCCCCGCCGTATTCTTTACGACAACGCCGGCGGCCCCGTCGTCTTCGAGCACGCGCGCCACGCGGCGCTTGTCGCTCCCCCTCCGGGACAGGAGCGCAACTGCGCCAGCTGTCACCATGAAAGCCCTGCGGCGCGAGAGAAGCCCATCCCCTGCGGCTCCTGTCACGGCGCCGCCTTCGACGAAAATTTCAAGAAGACGCACGCCGCCGCCTTCAACGACAACAACGCCTGCGCGACCTGTCACCATCAGGAACTGACCCCGAAGCAGTGGGGTCATGAGCGCCACTACGAAGAGTTCGGGCTCTCCTGCACGGACTGCCATCACGACGAATCCATCGAAGCCTCGCCGCAGAACTGCGCCGACTGCCACGAACGCGGCGTCGCCCCCGGCAGGCAGCCCCGCGAAAAGGGCGCGCCGCCCTCTCTGGCCGACGCCGCGCATCAGAAGTGCCGTTCCTGCCATGAAGATCTGTTCGCGGCGGGGGCCAGGGGCTGCGCCTCCTGCCATACGACGGTCAAGGTGCGCTACCGCCTGCCGCGCGAAGGTCTGGTACGCCTTGATCCGCTGTATACCGACTGCGCCGTCTGCCACGGCAAGAGCGCGCAAAAGCTGATTCCAGGACGCATGGACGCCTTCCACGGCCAGTGCATGACCTGCCATCGCAAGGTCGGCAAGGGGCCGTTTGAAAAGACGCAGTGCGGACAATGTCATACCAAGTGAGGCAGGCATGAAAGAACTGTTCACCATGTTGACCGACCCTCGCTTTCACCTGCTGTACGGCGTGACGCAACGCTTCAGCATGGGCCCGGAACCGCGGCAGGCGCGCCTGAACCGCGAGGACATGACTCTGGCCGAGGGCGTCAGGAAAAAGGCGCGCGTCTATCCCTTCATGCGGCTGGGGACGCATCCCTCGCCGCTCAAGGGGGATCTCTTCTCGCCCATGTTCGGCGTGGTCAGCGACATCAACGAGCGCAGCCTCTTTCTGGAAGCCGCGGAGCCGGACGAGGAACTGCGGGCCATGGCCGCCGAAGTCCGCAAGACGGACGTCATGGAGCTGGCCCGCGACTGCGGCGCCGGCGCCGAGGGCCGCAAACGGCTCGCACTGGGGCTCAAGGAGCTGGGGCTCAACACCCGCTCGCTGGGGCAGGAATGCGAAACCCTGATCATCAACGGTCTGAACCCCGACCCGGGCATCACCTGGGCCGAGCCCATGCTGATGGCCCACAGATCAACCCTTTCGGCCGGGCTTGCGCTGCTGCGCCAGCTCTCGCCCGCCCGGAAGATCGTGCTGGCCGTCCCGCGCGAAATGCGCCTTCAATTCCACGATCTGGAAATCGCCCACGTGCCCTCGCAGTACCCCGCCAGCGTCAACGAACTGCTCGTCAAGGCCGTCACCGGCAGAGAGCGCCCCGAAGGCGTGGGCGTCGTCGGCCTGCACAATCTCTGGAGCCTGGGAAGGGTGGCGGAAACCGGGCTGCCGCTGGTGGAAACGGTGCTCACCGTGGGCAGCCTCCGCCACTCCGGCAACTATATCGTCAAGGACGGCTGCATGGTGGGCGAGCTGCTCGACTTCGCCGGCATCGAACTGCGGGAGGGGGATTCTCTCGTGCGCGGCGGCCCGCTGCGGGGCGAAAGCCTCGACAAGCTTTCCCGCAGCGTCACGCGCGGCTCCATGGGGGTTTTCGTGGTCGAGGCGGGAACCGTGCCGCCCATGCAGGGCCACGCGCCCTGCATCAACTGCGGCGCCTGCGTTCTCATCTGCCCGGCGCGTCTCTCTCCCAGCCTGCTGAGCCGCTATGCGGAATTCGCCCTGCACGAGCGGGCGCGCAAGGAGCATGTGGACGCCTGTCTGGAATGCGGCCTGTGCGGCTACGTCTGCATAGCGCGCCGCCCCGTGCTGCAATATATCCGGCTGGCCAAGCACAAGCTGGCCGAGGCGGATCGGCGGCTCGCCCCGCCGGAACCCGCCGGCGCCGTCGCCGGCAACGAGCCCGAATCCAAGGAGGATAGCCATGCCTGATGTCCGCAACGCCGTTCTGCTGGCCATGAGCGCCCCTCCCTACTGGCATTGCGGGCGCACGGTGCGGCGCCAGAGCCTGTGGATGGCCGTCGCGCTCGCCCCCGCGGCCCTCTGCGCCGTCTGGAACTGGGGCCTGCCCGCCCTGCGCGTCATGGCGCTGTGCGTGGCCGCGTGCGTGGCCGCGGAAGCCCTGTGCCAGAAAGTCATGGGGCGCGACATTTCCGTGGACGACGGTACCGCCGCCGTTTCCGGCCTGCTGCTGGCCTTCATGCTGCCCGCCGCCGCGCCCTGGTGGCTGGTCTGTCTGGGCGCCGCGGCGTCCATCTGCCTCGGCAAGATGGCCTTCGGCGGCCTGGGCGCCAATCCTGTCAACACGACGCTGACGGGCTGGGCGATCCTGTTCGTGTCCTTCCCCCTGCTCATGGACGCCAACGCCATGCAGCTTGATACGACGTTCGTCGATCCGCTGCTGCGCCTCAAGTACTTTGGCGCCGCGGCGGCGGAAGAAATCCCCTTTGAGGACCTGCTGCTCGGACGGCAGATCAACGGTCTTGGCGCGGGGCAGGCGGGCGCGCTGTTTCTGGGCGGGAGCTTCCTTGCGGCGCGCGGCTTCGTGCGCTGGCACATCGCCCTGGGCTTTTTCCTTGGCGTCGCCGGTCTGGCCACGGCCTTCGCGCTGGCCGATCCCGCGACCAACGCCTCGCCCTTCTTCCATCTGGCGACGGGCTCGGTCCTGCTGGGCGGCTTCTTCCTGATTACGGACCCGGCCAACGCGCCGAGCCGTCCGCTGCCCATGTTCCTGTTCGGGCTCGTCGGCGGCGCGCTCGTCATGCTGATCCGCAAGTACGGCGTCTATGCCGACGGCGCGCCCTTTGCCATCCTGCTGGCCAACCTGCTGGCGCCGCAGCTTGATCTGCTGCGCCCCAAGCCCTTTGGAGGTCGATAGCCATGCGCGACATGCTTCGCATGATTGTCGTGTTGTCGATGCTGTGCGGCCTTTCCGGCTTCGCGCTCTCCTATCTTAAAATGATTACCGCGCCCCGCATCGAGGAACAGGTGCTGGCCAACGTGCAGGGACCGGCCATCAAGCGCGTCTTTCCGTATGCGGAAAACGATCCCATCGGCGAGCGCAGGCGCTTCGAGGCCGACGGCCGGAGCTTCATCGTCTTCCCCGTCCGTTCGGGCGGCGCGCTCGTGGGCGTGGCGCTCGAACACGGTTCCAAGGGCTACGGCGGCGACGTCAACATCATGGTGGGCTTCAATATCGCCGACGACACCCTGGCGGGCATCGGCGCCACCACGCTCAAGGAAACGCCCGGTCTCGGCATGCGCATTGCCGAACCGGCCTTTACCGGCCAGTTCCCCGGGCAGAAGGCGCCGGTGGGGCTCTCCTCCGGCGGCGGCGTCATCGACGGCGTTTCCGGGGCGACCATCTCGTCCGCCGGCGCCGTGGGCGCGGTCAACAACGCCGCCGCCGTCTACGCTCGTCTGAAAAAGGATATCCTCGCCGCGTGGGCCCAATAAGGAGGCTGGCATGAGCGTATTGAAGGAATTTACCAAGGGTCTCTGGAAGGAACTGCCTCCCTTCCGGCTGGTGCTGGGCCTGTGCCCCACGCTGGCCGTCACCAACTCGGCCGAAAACGGCCTCGGCATGGGCGCGGCGGTCGTCTTCGTGCTGACGCTGTCCAACATGATCATATCCATGGTGCGCCATATCATTCCGGCCAAGGTCCGCATCGCCTGCTTCATCGTCATCGCGGCCTCGCTCGTGGTGGCGGTGGAACTGCTCATGCAGGCCTACGCCTATCCCCTGTATCAGCGGCTGGGCATCTTCGTGCCGCTCATCGTGGTGAACTGCATCATCCTCGGCCGCGCGGAAGCCTTCGCCGCCAAGAACGGCGTCGCCGCCTCCGCGGCCGACGGGCTCGGCATGGGGCTCGGATTCACCATGTCCCTGACCTTTCTCGGTTCCATCCGCGAAATTCTGGGCAACGGCACCTGGTTCGGCATGGCCGTCATGCCGGAAGGGTACGAACCCCTGCGCATCATGGTGCAGGCGCCGGGCGCCTTCATCTGCCTGGGTCTCATCCTCGCGGGCATGAACATGCTCGCCTTCCGGCAGGCGCGCCGCAAGGGCGAACAGGCCGAGGCGCTGGCACGACAGCAGCAGGGCTGCGGCGCCTGCGGCGGCTGCGCGGCCTGCGGCGCGGGCGCCCGGGACGCTCAAGCGCAGTAGGGAGGTCTTATGGAAATATTTCAGCTCTTCATCGCCGCCGTCTTTGTCAACAACATCGTGCTGGCGCAGTATCTGGGCAACTGTCCCTATCTGGGCTGCTCCAAGGAACGCGGCGTGGCCCTCGGCATGGGCGGCGCGGTCATCTTCGTCATCGTCGTTTCCACCTTCTTCACCTGGATCATGCAGAAATGCGTGCTTGATCCGCTGGGGCTCGGCTACCTGCAAACCATCGTCTTCATCGTGGTCATCGCCGCGCTGGTGCAGTTCGTGGAAATGTTCCTCAAGAAGATGCTGCCGCCCCTGTACGCGGCGCTGGGCATCTTCCTGCCGCTCATCACGACCAACTGCGCCGTCATGGGCGTCGCAATCCTCGTGCAGCGGGAAGAATACGACCTGCTCACTTCCGTGCTCTACGGTCTGGCCTCCAGCATGGGCTTTACGCTGGCCCTGCTGCTCATGGCCGGCATTCGCGAACGTCTGGATACCTGCCGCCTGCCCAAGGCCATGGCGGGCACGCCCATCGCGCTGATCATGGCCGGGCTGATGTCGCTGGCGTTCATGGGCTTCAAGGGCATGGCCAACTGACAGGGGAGGAGAGATCATGGTAAGCGCTTCCATCATTACCCTCTTCGCCCTTGGTCTCGTGGCCGCCGTCCTGCTGGCCGTGGCCTCCCGCGTCTTCCATGTGGAGGAGGACCCGCGCGTCCAGGCCGTGCTTGAGGCGCTGCCCGGCGCCAACTGCGGCGGCTGCGGCTTTGCCGGCTGCGAAGGCTACGCCACCGCCGTGGTCAACGATCCCGGCGTTCCCGCCAACCGCTGCTGCGCGGGCGGCCCCGAAGTACGCATTGCCGTCGGGGAGCTGACCGGCAAGGCCGTGGCCGAGGCCGATCCCCTGCGCTCGCTGCGCCGCTGCGACAAGAACGCGGGCAACGTGGCCCTCCGCTACCAGTACGAAGGCATGCCCTCCTGCGCGGCGGCCGCCATGCTGCGCGGCGGCGTGGATATCTGCAAGTATTCCTGCCTCGGCTTCGGCGACTGCGTGCAGGTCTGCCCCTTCGGGGCCATGCGCGTCGAAGAGGGCGTCGTGCGCGTCAACGCCAATCTCTGCACCGGCTGCGGCGCGTGCGTCGACGCCTGCCCGCGCGGCGTGCTGGAGCTTGTTCCCAAGCGCGCGCGCATCGCGGTTTTCTGCAACTCCCGCGACAAGCTGCGGGCCGTCAGCGACGTCTGCGACGTCGGCTGCATCTCCTGCGGCAAGTGCGTCAGAAACTGCCCCGCGAAGGCTCTTTCCATGAAGGACAATCGCATTGAAGTGGAACAGCGCCTCTGCCTTTCCTACGGCGACGACTGCGGGCAGGCCTGCATCACGGCCTGCGCCCGCCACATTCTTCGCCCGGTGAACGGCATTTCCGCCGCTGTCCGCACCGCGAGCGCCGCCGTCTCGGCCGCGACGCCCGCGCCGTAATGAGGGACGGGAAACGTCGCCCTCCCCCGGTTCGTCGATTCCGCGGCGGCTCTTTCCGGCGTCGCCGCTCACAGCTTAACAGGATCGGCCGGCCTTGCGGCCGATCCGCCAGGGAGCCCGTATGAAGACTACCGCTCGCTTTTCCTCTTCCCGCCGTCAGGCGCTGCGCGGCCTGCTCCTGACGGGCGGCATGCTGCTTGTCCCCGGCCCTGTCCGCGCGCTCGCCTCCGCGTCCGACGTCGCGACGCCTCATGTGTATACGGAGCTCCGCATGGGGACCAGCGTCGCCGTTTCTCTTGCCCAGTGCGACGCCGATCTGGCGCGGGAAGCCGCCGCGGCCGCCTTTGCCGAGTGCCGCCGGCTGGAAGGCATTTTCAGCCGTTTCGACGGCGCTTCCGCATTGTCCGTACTCAACGCGCAGGGCGCCCTGCGCGACGTGCCGCCGGAACTGGCCGGCGTGCTGCGGCGCGCCCGCCTCGTCGGCCGCTGGAGCAACGAGGCCTTCAACCCTTCGGTGCTGCCGCTGACGCGCCTTCTTGAGCGGGCGAAAGCGCGGCGGAAAGCCGTCGACGTCGCGGAGCTGCGCGAGGCGCTGGCGCTGGTCGACGCCGACGGCGTGCGTCTGGACGCCGGCGGCGCGCGCCTGCGCCGCGAGGGCATGGCCCTGACGCTGGACGGCATCGCCAAGGGCGCCGTCGCGGACGCAATGGGGCGCGCGCTGCGGGCGGCGGGCTGCCCTCACTTCCTCGTCAACGCGGGCGGCGACATGCTGGCCAGCGGCGAACGCGCCCCGGGCATCGCCTGGCGCGTCGCCGTTGAAGACCCCGCCGGCAAGAATCGCTTCCCCGCCGTGCTGGAGCTGCGCGACGCCGCGCTGGCGACTTCCGGCGGATACGAAATGCGCTACGACGCCGCGGGCAGGCGGCATCATCTGCTGCACCCGGCAACCGGCGAAAGCCCCGCGCTCGGCAGCATGAGCGTTCTGGCCCGCGACGCCGCGACCGCCGACGCGCTGGCGACGGCGCTGGCCGTCATGCCCCCCCTTGACGCTTTTGCCCTGGCCGACGATACTCCTTCCTGCGCCGCGCTGCGGGTGCGGCGGGACGGTCTGACGCGCGCGTCGCGCCGCTGGCCGGCGTAACTATTCGGACGCGCTCCGCGCGTCGCGCGTTGCCCCCGGAGTATTTCGCCTTTCGGGGATAACAGGTCTAAAGTTTTACGCTCCTTTGCCGAAAGTGCCTGTAAGACGGGGATAACGCCATGGAAGAAACCATGAATCCGCAACTGCGGTCCATGCTTCGCGGCTACGAGCAGCAACTGCTCTCGGCGCGCAGGCTGGCCCGGCTACGGGTAAAGATGAGACTGGCCGAAGGCGAGTCGCCGCATGACCCCGATCCCGAAATCAAGCGTCGCGCGTATGTGGAGCAAGTTGCGCGTGAACTATACGAAAGCCTGATTTATACGGGCAGCGAAAATCCGATGGTAGAGGAAATTCGTCGGGAACTGGGAAAGAGTGTGGGGCAGGAGCTCCTGTTCACCTACCCGCCCGGCGAACAACTGCGTTTTGTGGGTCGTGGCCCGCAGGGGGCGCAGCCTTTGTCCGAGGACGCCCAGAAGCAGACGCGATTCGCTCTCTGGCGCATTACGCGCCAGCTGGTGCATCAAAGCATGCTGGACAAGCCGCCGCCCCTGGGATCGAGGTAACGGACTCATATCGGCAGTCGGAGGGATAGTATGGATATACAGCAACTGACAAACGCCGTAGACGCCTATGGCGGCAATGTTTCTGGGGCTACGGGCGACGCCGCGCAGCGGCGCGGTCGCGCGAACGGCGCCGGCGCAACGCCGCAGGGCGATACCGTACAGGTATCGCAGGACGGTCAGCTCCTGAGCGTGGCCCGCAAGGCCGCGCAGGAAGCGCCGGACGTACGCGCCGAAAAGGTGGCGCGTCTGCGCGCGCAGGTTGCCGACGGCACCTACGCCCGCGACAGCCGCCTGATTGCGGCGGCTCTTGTGCGCGAAGAATCCGCCCTGTTCACAATCTAGAATGCGCCGCCTTCAGAGTTCCCCGGCCGGGGAAGCCGCCTGAAGGAGATACCGGCGGCCGTCGCGGGACTCTTCCTCCCGCGACGGCCGCCTCTGAACGTCCGCCCCCTGTCTGTCTGACTGCGGGGGTCTTCATCCCGTCGCAACGATTTCCGGCTTTCTTTCTCTCTGGGCTCGGGACTCATTACGATTTTCTTCCCCCTCAAACTCCCCCATCTTCCCCAAAACCCGCGCATAGAGCGTTTCACCTTTGAAAAAGGTGAAACGCGAGGCGGCGGCGCGCCGCCCGGCCCAAAGCGAGTGGAAAAACCGCGTTTTTTCCGCGAAACGAGAGGCCGTATGGTTTGGAACACGCAGCGTTTCAAACTGAAATTGCTCTAATGTACTGAAGTAAAGATGGAAGTTTTTCATAACATGCAGTGATATTTTATTTTTGCATATTATCCCGCAGGAGGACATGTTCTTGATAATGAGTCCTGACCCTACATGCGCGGAAAGGCCGCCGTTCCCGAAGGAACGGCGGCCTTTTGCGTTTCGCGTTCCGCGCCCGGCGCGGAACGCGTTCTGTCAAACCGGACGGGCCGATCAGGCTTCGTCCGTTTTCTTTTCATCGTCGGGCTTTACGGGCGTAAAGCGCAAATCGCGTTGCGGCATCCCGCCTTCCGGCGGAACGTTGCCCAGATGATCGCCGATACGGACCTGCGCGGGGCCGTCGCCCATCTGAGCGACCTGCAATCCGACGCAATTCCTGTGATTGATGACAATGGGTCCCATGAGATTCAGCAGGGCGTTGCTTGGATCGCCTTCAGGGATGCTCACCGTGACCAGCACGGCGGCGTCGTCCACGCTCTGAAGGCGCAGCAGCGCCTGATCGGCGTCTCCAATCGTGACGGGATAGGAAGGCTGAAAGCTGTACGGATCCGCCACCAGCAGGCCCACATGGGGGCTGGAGATGCTTTGCAGCACCAGCAGGGGCGCATTGGGCTGAACCTGGAGCAGAACGAACTCGCGTTCATTCTCGAAGCCGGCAAGGCCGCGCGGAAAATGAACAATCTTGTCCGTTTGCACGGTACGACGTCCCAGACGAGTATCAATTTCCATTGTCTTGTCTTCTGCCATAGCTCTACAGCCGTCAAACAAGCATTATCCTGCTTGGTTCTGTGTTATCCGCGGGACCGCGTTGCGGAACAGAGTAACGATGAATGCGCGTCTTTTCAATATGCAGATTGCCCGCGTGCGCGGAAAAAAGGATCTATCCCTGCACGCGGGCTCAGACATTCGCTTCCGCAGCCGCCAGAACAACCCCTTTCAGGCCTGCCCTGTCCTCCCCGGCTCCGGCAAACTGCGTCTACGTCTACAGGTAATTGATAAGACCCATGTTCATGATGCTCGAAGACGACATGAGCACCGTCTGATAGGTCGTCATCTGCTGGGTCTGCTTAACGAGCAGTTCCGTCAGATCGATATCTTCGGTAGTGCTCAGCACTTCTTCCTGGGAAAGCATGGTCGCGGTATTGATATCATAGGCCAGCGACGTTCTGTTTTCCAGAGCCCCGATGCGGCTTTCCTGCCGGGTCACGTGCTTCAGGGCCGACTCCAGCTTGGCCAGAGATTCCTGGCAGCCTTCCTGGTTGTTGAATTCCAGCGCGGCGATGAAGTCGCCCATGATGTTGAACAGGTTCGTATCGTCCGTCAGGGCGGGCTTGTCGTTGTAATAGCCGCCGAAGATATCGGTGCCCACGTTGTTGACGTCGATGTAGGTTCCCTTCATCACCTCGTAACCGAGGTCGGCGCGCCGGGGGTGAACGAGAATCTGCGAACCGGCTTCAAGGGTGTTTCCGTTCTGGGCGTTGGTCGCGTCGATATCCAGAAAACCGCCGGGAATGGTCAGGCGCAGCGGCTGCTGCCCCGTGGCCTGCCCGTAGGCCGTGATCCAAGTCGCCCCGTTGTCGGTGCTGTAGGAATAGGCGAACGTATCGTTTCCATCAAGGGAAATATTCCCGCCTATGCTGCCGTCAGGCTGCTTGACGCCGTCAAAGCGCACCAGCACGTTGCTGCCGAAGGTTCCTTCCGCCGAAACTTCCAGACCGGTCGACCCCTGAGAACCGGGGGCGTTCGAGATGGAGATCTGCGGCGGGGGGTTGTTGGTGTCGCCCTGGTAGATGGCGGTCGGCTTCAGGAAGAAGACCGTGCCGTCTTCCGTGCTGAATTCGCCGTCGCTCGTCTTTTCGGCGGCGGTAATGTCCAGCGTTTCGCCGTTGCCCAGCTTGGAGAAGTCCACTTCCGCGCCGGGAACCACAATCTTGGTCTCGTTCGCGCCCAGCGTGCCTTCCTGCCAGGTCTTGCCGCCGTCGCTGCTCCAGCGGTAGGTCAGCGGCTTGTCCGCGCCGTTTTCGTCGCAGGGGCCGGTGCTGGTGATGCGGCCGTCGTCAAGAAACTGAATGGCGATGGAACTGTCGCTGGAGCCGGTCACGGTGATGTGACCTTCCGCGATGGCGTCCGTCCACTGCTTCTTGCTCGACGTCTCGTACTCAGCGTCGCCGGGCTTGTAATCGTCCATCATGGACACGGAAATGGCCAGCCCCTTCTCGAAGGCGCTTTCGTTGTACTTGTGGCCCGCGAACAGCTTGTTGCCGTTGAATTCCGTGTTGGACAGGTTGAGGATCTGCCCGAACATCTGCCAGGCCTGATCCGCCATGATGGCGCGCTCCGCCTCCGTGTACGAGGACGTGGAGGACTGTTCCATGAGGGACTTGATCTGCGACATCAGCGTGGTCAGCTGCCCCAGGGTGGAGTCCGTCAGTTCAAGCCAGCCCTTGGCCTCGTTGACGTTGGAGAGATAGCGCTCGGTCTCCTCGATGGAGTCGCGCGTCGTCAGGATACGGTAGGCGGCCGCCGGATCGTCGGAAGGCCGGTTGACCTTCTTCTGGGTCGACCCCTGTTCCATGGTTTCCATGAGCTTGCCCAGACTGGACTGCATGCCCGAAACCATGGAGCCGTACATATATTGCTGCGTGATGCGAATAGCCATGAAATCCTCCGCTACTGCCTGATAGCTACTGCTTGATGCCGAGCAGCGTCTGCAGCATCTGATCAGCGGTGGTGACCAGCTTGGCCGCCGCCGTATAGGAGTGCTGGTACTTGATCAGATTTGTCAGTTCTTCGTCGAGGTTCACGCCGGAGACCGACTGCGTGCGCTCGTACAGGTCCTGCGTCAGCGTGGCGTGGTATTCGGAATTGGTCTTGCTGAGACGGCGGTCGGAACCGACGTTCGCCACAAGGTTGGCGTAAAATTCGGAAATGGTCTGGTTGTCCACCGTCTTCCAGACGGTGCTGATGACCACGTCCTTGTTGGCAAGAGCGCCGATACCCTGCGCCGTAATGGGGTCGCCGGGATTGACTTCGTGATCGCCGTTGACCTGCCCCGAAGCCACCCAGGCGGGATTCTGATGCAGCATCCCATTGACGGCCAGCGAGTCGGCGTCGTCGCCCGAGAAGAAGGTATTCAGGCCCAGCGCCGCCATCAGACCGGACGAATCCTCGCCCATGGCAAACTGCTGATTGGGATTGTTGCTGGAAATGTTCAGCTTGCCGTCCTGAATGGTGACGTTGAGAAGCTGGTTACCGTCCGCATCCTGGAGGGCGTTCAGCTTGTCGCGCACGTCTTCAAGGCTGTCCGTCGCGGGATCAAAGTTCAGCGTGGCCGTCGTGGTGTAATCGCCGGTCGTCTTGTCGTAGAAGTGGAACTGGATGTTGCCGGCTTCCAGCTTGTCGCTGAAGGTCAGGCGCGACAGCCAGCTGCCCAGAGGCTGCGTGATGTCGCCGACGCTTTCCGTGCCCAGCAGATAGTCGTAATTCTGCAGGCCGGCGCCCTGGCTGTGCTGGCGGTTCACTTCCCAGATCAGGCTCTTGGCGGTGGCGTTGAGCTCGTCCAGATAGCGCGTGCAGTTGTCGTCGCGAATATTGAAATAGGACGTCAGCTTGCCGCCGGTCACGCGATCCCCGTTGTCCGTGCCGTCAAGGGACACCTGCGGCGTGACGTTCTGGGGGCCGTTCGTGGGCTCGATCCAGTACAGGGCGTCCTTGGGCACGAGGTCGAACTTGTCGCCGGCGGAGGGCATGGTCGGATTGCCCTGTTCATCCGTCAGCGTGAAGGAAATTTCCAGGTTCTTCACCTTGACGGGAACGCTCTTGCCATTGCCGTCATTGACGATATCGTAGCGCAGTTCCTGCCCGTCTTCGCCCTTCAGCCAGGTCTTGCCGCCGTCCAGCGAGACGCGGAACTGATTCCCGGCCAGCACTTCCAGCGTGTACTCGAAACCGTCGGTCCCGGAATATTCCACGTTGCCCTTGTAGGTGGAATTGGGCTCAAGGCGCTTCTGCGTAATGCCCTTCATGTAGGCAAGATCATAGGTCTGATCGCCGTCCACCAGCGGCTGGCCGGTGCTCAGCTGCACGGTGAAATTGCCCTTGCCGTTGTCGAGGGTCTGCACGTCCACCAGGGTGGACAGTTCGCGCACGAGCTGATCCCGTTCGTCCAGCAGGCTGTTGGGGTTGCTGACGCCGTCGATCGTGCTGGCGGAAATCTGCTTGTTCAGATCGGCGATGGCGCGGGAGATTTCATTGACGCGATCCACCGTTTCCTTGATGGATACGCTCATGTCGTCCTGCATCTTCTCGATCTTTTCCGCGGTATTCCTGAACATGTCGCTCAGGTTGTCCGCATAGGCCAGCAGGCTTTCACGATGCGCCGTGCTGTCGGGATAGAGCGCCAGGTCGTTCCACGCCTCGAAATAGTCGTTGAGCGTGGAGCTCAGGCCCGTGCGGTTGGATTCGTTGAACAGGGTTTCCAGCGACGTCATCAGCTTGTCCTGTTCATTCCAGCGCGACGAATTGGTATTCTGGCGGATGTAGGACTGCTCCAGGAAGCTGTCGTAATAGCGCAGCACCTGCTGGGCGTTGACGCCCATGCCCATTTCGCCGGGGCGATAGCTGATGGCGTAACTATCGCGCTGGTCGATATACTGGCGCGAATACCCATCGGTATCGGCGTTGGCGATATTGTTGCCGGTAACGTTGATCCACGCCTGCGAAGCCTGCAGGGAAGTCTTGCCGATATTGAGCAGATTGTTCAGCATGGCCTACAACCTCCCGCTGAGAATGGCCGCCTGCGGATGGCGATTGCGCTTGTTCATTTCGCCGTAACGACTATAGGTTTCCAGTCGTCCCGGCACCACGTTGCTGGTCAGGGCAATCAGATTCCGGCTGCTCTGATCCAGCAGGGCCAGAGAAAACTGCGCGTTTCTGGAGGCCTGACGCGACGTGAGCTGTTCCGCGTCGTCCACCTTCTGGAAGATGATGCGCAGGGCCTCGCCCTGCTCCTCAGGCAGCATGGACGCGTAATCCAGCACTTTCGTACCCGCCAGCTCGGCGACGACCGCCGCCTTTTCGCTCGCGAGCTGCCGAATCAGTTCCTGAATGGAAAATTCAAGATTTGCGATGGCGTTGGTATCACGCTGCTGCAATACGCAATATTCTTCCTGCAACAACTCTTCCAGAAGTTGCAGCGCCTTGTGCTGACGGGAGAGAGAGTCATAAATATTCTGATACATGGGATTGACCTCGCGATGCCCGCGGCAAAGGCGGGTTTCGGGCGGCAGGTTCTGCCGTTTTACATTGTTTTTAGCAATAAGCATGCCAAATAAAAACCATGCAAAAACAATGGGATATAGGATTATCCGCTTTTTCAGAATAGGAAGAGTCTGCCTCCTTGGTCCAAAATTGCCCGGCGGAACGCCGCGCGGCCGGTACGAAAGACGCTCCCGGAAAGGGAATCTTTCCCTCCGCCTTGCGGCGCGCGCACGGCCCCGCGGCCGGAAATGGAAGCGGCAGAATACGGAAAATGCGGGCCGCCGGGCGAGAACGCGCCCCAAAGAAAACGCCTGCCTCTCCCGCCGCGGCGATCCCCGCGAAACGGTTCATGCCGCAGGCCGGATCGTACAGGCGTCCGGCGCGGGAGTATCCGCGTGGATACTCCCGGCCAGTCTGCTTTTTGTAACGTCGCGCGGACCAGAGCATTTTCAGTTTGAAACGCGTTGCGTTTCAAATTTCAAAGCCAAACGCTCTAGGCGCCCGTCAGCGGGGCCAGAGGACCGGTCGTCACCACCGGCGTCGAAGCCTGGCCTCCCTCCCGCGCTTCCATCATTTGCCGCAGGGCGGCGCTGTCGCGCACGGCCTGCGCGCGGCTGTTGGGCATGGCGGGATTTCCCTGCGCCGCGGCGGCCTGCTGATAGGCGGCTATGCCGGCGCTGTCATTAATTCTGGGTTGCGGGCTGTCCATGTTCAGCACACGAATCAGATCTTCCTTGTCGGTCTGACGCTTCTGCGGGGGCAGATTTGTCGAATAGCGCACGCGCCGCACCTTGGACTGGGGCTGCGGCGTCTGGGCCGCGCCCTGGGGCGCCTGAGAGGCGTTGGCGTTGGCGGCGGCCAGCTGACCGGCCGAAGGCGGCGCCTGACGGCTGGCGCGCCGTTCAAACGGCGCGGGACGAACGCCGTTTCCAAGCTTGTCTCCGGCTTCGCGCTGCGCCTGCTGCGCCATTTGCAGCCCCGTAAGCTGCGAGCTGCGCCGCGAGCGTCCGCGATTCTTCCGAGTATCCGTCGCCGCCTGCACAGGCTCGGCCGTCTGGCGCGAACGCAGCAGGGCAAGCGCCTGTTCCACTTCCGGCGCGTTCTGCGCGACCGGCGCGGCCGGCGTCGCCGGGACGGCCGTCGCCGCGGGCGCGGCCGCGGCCGGATTCGCCTGCGCCGCCTGCGCCTGCTGCTGAACCGCCTGCGGCACAAGACCTTCCTGCGGCGCTATCCCTTCATAAATGGAGGCCGTCACGCCGCTGCCGGCCACCGGACTCTTGCCCTCGGCGACGGCGACGGGCGCTTCGCTCGACGCGGGCAGCAGGGGCGCGGCTTCAGCGGAAAAGGCCGAACGCACCGGTCTGCTTGCCGAGGCCGTGCTGCGGCTTGCGGACACCAGATTCCGGGAAAGCTGCTCGTACATCATATTGGCAAGGCCGATACCCCCGGCGCTGGCCATGCTCTTGGCCAGTTCCTGGTCGTACATGTCCTGCCAGTAGGCTTCATCGCGCCCCCGGAGCAGACCCTCCTGAGGCAGGGTCGCGCGCATCTGCTGCCACATCTTCTGAATGAAGATGGATTCAAATCCCTCGCAGGCATCGCGCAGCCGGCGATCCTTCTGTTCCGGCGAAAGTCCCGCGCTCGAAGGCTGACCGAGACCGCGCACATGATTGCTCAGCTCCGAAACCTGTCCCTGCGACCGCCCGAAAGAGGCCGCCAACATGGCGTCGTCAAAGGTCGACTTCATTTAAATCACCTCCAGATCCGCATGCAGCGAACCCGATGCCTTGAGACTGCGCAGAATGGAAATCAGGTCGCGCGGCGTCGCGCCGATGGCGTTAAGGCCGTCAACCAGCTCCTGCAACGTGGCGCCTTCCAGCAGATTGAGCTTGCGGTTTTCTTCGCGCACATTGATATCCGTCTGCGGCGTGACAACCGTCTGCCCCTGCGAGAAGGGCCCGGGCTGCGAAACCTGTTCGCTTTCCTGCACCGTAATCTGCAAATTGCCGTGGGCCACGGCCGCGCGGGAAATACGCACGTCGCGCCCGAGCACCACCGTGCCGGTCTTTTCATCCACAACAACCTTGGCGGCCGTATCCGGCGTCACTTCCAGATTTTCGACGGAGGCCATCAACGGAACCATGTTGCTGCGGTACTGCGGCGGAATGCGCATTTCCACCGAAGCGGCGTCCACCGCCCGCGCGAAGGGGCCGCCCATGGCGGCATTGAGGCGTTCGGAAATCTGCTGCGCCGTGGAAAAGTCCGGCGTCCGCATGTTCAGCGTCAGCGTATCCTGCTGATTGAACTCAAAAGGAATACTGCGCTCCACAATACCGCCGCCGGGAATCAGGCCCACGGTATTGATGTTCTTCTGCGTGCTGGCGGCCGCGCCCTGCACGGAATAGCCGCCCACAACCAGCGGCCCCTGGGCCAGCGCATAAATCTTGCCGTCCACGCCCTTCAGGGCCGTTTGCAGCAGCACGCCGCCCAGCAGGGACGTGGCGTCGCCCACCGACGATACGGTGACGTCAAGCCGCGTTCCCGGCTTGGAGGAAACGGGCATTTTCGCCGTTACCATGACCGAGGCCACGTTCTTGATCTTCAACGAGCCGGAATCGAGGCCTATCCCCATCTTGTCCATCATGTTTTTCATGGAACTGAGGGTGAAAACAGAATCTTTCTTGTCGCCTGTGCCTTGCAGGCCCACAACGAGGCCGTAGCCGATCAACTGATTGTCGCGCACGCCGGAAAACGTGGCGATATCCTTGATTCGAACAGCCTGGGCCGGAACGGCAAAGGCCATGATGACGACGGCGGCCACGGCCGCGCACCAACGGCGGCACAGGGGGCCTTGCATTAGTCTGGATGTCAGGATCATGACGCACACTCCTTGCCGGGACTCCGGCAAGGCTAGTCATTGCAAAAAACATACCTCAAAATTAACTTATTGAAATTGCACATAATTAAAAAAACAAATCGCATTGCGCGCTTGCGTTGCGTCGAACCTTTGCCATGCTTGCATTCAAACGCCCGCAGGACTACAATAATTATCCCGGCTGGGGGAGCCGACAAAGGCTGAGAAAGGGCGTAAGCGTCCTGACCCCGGAACCTGAGGCAGGTAGTACTGACGTAGGGAAGCTGGCGCCCCGCATCCGGCGGGCGAACAAGGCGCGCATGCCATGCGCGGCCTCTTCCTCTGCGCGGCGTGTCCCTTCCTTGACGGGACGCGCTTTTTTTATTTCCCCAAGAATCCAGCCGCAAACATCTGGAGGCCCTCCCATGAAGCTCGTCATTAACGGCGAACAGGTATCGCTGGACGACGGCCT
Organism: uncultured Desulfovibrio sp.; assembly: GCA_944324555.1. Classification (GTDB taxonomy): domain Bacteria; phylum Desulfobacterota; class Desulfovibrionia; order Desulfovibrionales; family Desulfovibrionaceae; genus Desulfovibrio. The sequence goes on along the minus strand of CALUWU010000155.1, from coordinate 2,344 downwards.
GACCATCGACGGCATGCTGCACGCCCGCGGCAACGATCCCGCCGTCGTCGTCGTGGAACGCAACGGCGACATAGTCCCCGCCGCCGCCTTCGCCGACACGCCCCTTGCCGACGGCGACAGCATCGAAATCGTTCACTTCGTCGGCGGCGGCTAGGCGCGCCTTCCCGGAGGCAAGGAGTCGCGCCCGACGGCTTCCCCGCGAAACAAAAACGCCGGCGCCGCCCGGCTCTCTCGTCTCCCCGCTCTCGCACGCCTTCAAACGCCCCGTTCAGGCACGTCACCGGTTCTTTCACCGCGCCCCCCGAAACACGGCGTCCCCCTCCCGTTTCCCTTCAGGAGTAAACACCATGAACGATCCCTTTGTTCTTGGCGGCGTCACCCTCCGCAGCCGCCTTTTCATCGGTACCGGCAAATACGGCTCCGACAGTCAGATTCCCGCCGTGGCCGAAGCCAGCGGCGCCGAAGTCATTACCGTCGCCATGCGTCGCGTCGACAAGGGCGGCGAAGGCATCGTGTCCCATATTCCCAAGACCATGCGCCTGCTCCCCAACACCAGCGGCGCGCGCACCGCCGAAGAAGCCGTCAGGCTCGCCCGCCTCGCCCGGGCCGCCGGATGCGGCGACTGGATAAAGATCGAAGTCATCAGCGACGCCCGCCACCTCCTCCCCGACGGCTACGAAACCGCCCGCGCCACGGAGATCCTCGCGCGGGAAGGCTTCACCGTCCTGCCCTATATAAATCCCGATCTCTATGTGGCCCGGGCCTGCCTCGACGCCGGAGCCGCCGCCGTCATGCCTCTGGGCGCGCCCATAGGCACCAATCGCGGCCTCCGCACCAAAGAAATGATCGCTATCCTTCTGGAAGAGCTGGACGCGCCCGTCATCGTGGACGCGGGCATAGGCAAGCCCTCCGAAGCCTGCGAAGCCATGGAAATGGGCGCGGCCGCCTGTCTCGTCAATACCGCCATTGCTTCCGCCGCCGATCCCGTCCGTATGGCCGCCGCCTTCCGCGCCGCCGTGGAAGCGGGACGCAACGCCTGGCTCGCCGGTCCCGGCGCCGTCAGATCCGTTGCCGAAGGCGCGGAAGCCTCGTCCCCCCTCACCGGCTTTCTTCGCTAGGAGCGCGCGTCATGACGACCTTTCAGGATGCTCTCGACCAATGGCCTCGTGAACGCCGCGCGGAAATCGCCGAAAAAGCCACCGACGCGCAAGTCCTTGCCGCTCTGGAAAAAGACAGCCTGCGCCCCGAAGACTTTCTCGTCCTTCTCTCCCCGGCCGCGGCGCCCCATCTGGAGAGCATGGCCCGGCGCGCCCACGATCTCACGCTCCGTTACTTCGGCCGCGCCGTAAATCTCTTCACGCCCCTGTACGTCTCCGACTACTGCACCAACCAGTGCCGCTACTGCGGCTTCAACGCCAACAACCAGCTGCATCGCCGTCATCTCTCCGTCGATGAAGCCGAGGCCGAAGCCCGCGTCATCGCCGCAATGGGGCTTCAGCACATCCTTCTGCTTACCGGCGACGCCCGCAAGATATCCTCCCCGGAATACATCGCCGACGTGGCCCGGCGCATCAAGCCCCTGTTTGCCTCCGTCGGCGTCGAAGTCTACTCCATGACGGAAGAGGAATACGCCTTCCTCGTTCAGGCAGGCGTCGATAACATGACAATGTTCCAGGAAACCTATAACCCCGAACTCTACGACTGGCTCCATCCCGCCGGCCCCAAGCGCGATTACGCCTTTCGCCTGACCGCCCCCGAGCGCGCCGCGCGCGGCGGCATGCGGAGTCTTGGTCTCGGCGCCCTCCTCGGCCTCGATGAGTTCATTCAGGACGCTTTCGCCACCGGTCTGCACGCCTGGTGGCTGCTGCGTACCTTCCCCGGCGTCGACGTCGGTCTCTCCATCCCCCGCATCTGCCCCCACGAAGGACAGTTCGACGTACCCCACGCCCTCGGCGACCGGCAATTCGTCCAGTACGTCACCGCGCTTCGCTGCTTCCTCCCCCGCTCGCCCATCACCTGCTCCAGCCGCGAAAGCGCCTCCATGCGTAACAACCTGATTCCCCTGGGCGTAACCCGCGTCTCCGCCGGAGTCTCCACCGCGGTCGGAGGCCGCGCCACCAGCGGCGACGATATCGGTCAGTTCGAAATCACCGACCACCGCAGCGTCGAAGAAATGACCGAAGCCCTCGCCCGTCTCGGCTATCAGGCTGTCCTCAAGGACTGGGAAGACCCCGCCCCCGCCGCCTGATCCCCCTCCCGCAGGCCTTTTCCGAAAGAGGCGGCTGTTTCTGTTTGTAGTGTTGGGGGAAGGGAAACCCCTCCGCTCGCGCGGGAGGTGTTTCCC
>CALUWU010000154.1 GCA_944324555.1 uncultured Desulfovibrio sp. | reverse complement strand
TCGCCCAGGGCGCTGATGCCGAAGCCGAAGATGATGGCAAAGATGATGATTTGCAGCATGTTCCCCTTGGCCATGGCTTCCACGGGATTGATGGGGATCAGGTTCATCATGGTGTCGCTGAGCGCGGGCGGCGTCACCTGCTTGGCCTGAAGCCCCTCGGTGGACAGGTTCAGACCGGCGCCGGGGTGCATGATATTGGCGAGCAGCAGACCGATGGCCACGGAGGCCATGGTGGTCAGCAGATAGTAGAGCATGGTCTTGACGGCGACGCGTCCCAGCTTCGCGGTATCGCTGATGCCGGCGGCGCCGGCCACAAGGGTGGCAAAGACCAGCGGCACGACGACCATGCGGATGAGGCGGATGAAGATGTCGCCCAGAAATTTGGCGACGTCGGTCACGATGGGGGTATTCTGCGCCAGAATGCCCACCACGATGCCGGCGACCATGCCGACGGCCATTTGCAGCGGCAAACTTGCTTTCAGCTTTGCCATATTCTCTCCTCCTGTGGGGCTGTTGCGTTTGCGCGGCGTCCGAACCTCAGACGCGATCCGGGCGCGGGGCGTCCGCCTGTGCGCGCTCGTCCTCGGCCCCGGCGTCCGCCGGCGGGTTCAGAAGTCCGTGTTCCTCAAGATACGCCAGCACGGTTCGCACGCATTGCTCCGGAGAGAAACGGGCGGTGTCCAGCTCCAGTTCCGGTTGTTCCGGGGCTTCATAGGGGGAGTCTATGCCTGTGAACTGGCGGATTTCTCCGCGTCGGGCACGGCGGTAGAGCCCCTTGGGGTCGCGTTGCTCTACCAGCTCCAGCGGCGCGTTGACGTAAATTTCGATAAAGCGGCCCGGCGCGAAGAGCGACCGGGCCAGCATTCTTTCCGACCGGAAGGGCGAAATAAAGGCGGTAAGGACGATCAGACCGGCCTCGGTCATGAGGCGGGCGGTCTCCGCCACGCGGCGGATATTTTCCGTGCGGTCGGCGTCGGAAAAGCCCAGATCGCGGCACAGGCGGCGGCGCATGTTGTCGCCGTCCAGCACGAAGGTATGGCGGCCGCGCTTGTGCAGCGCCGCGTCCACCAGCGAGGAAAGCGTGGACTTTCCCGCGCCGGAAAGGCCGGTGAACCAGAGGACGCAGGGACGCTGCCGCGTGAGGGCGGCGCGCTGTTCGGGTGTGACAAGCGATTGATGCGGTATGATATTGTTGTTCATCGGCTGAGGACGTTATCGGGAACAGGCGTCGCCCAGGGCCCAGAGGGCGCCGTTGGGGGCGTCGGGAAAGACTTTCGTGCCGTAGCTGATGGCCGTGGCGCGCACGATCATGGAGGGCCACGGGCCGAAATCCGCGCGCAGCGCCCGAAGAAGGGCCGCCGCCGTGGGCGTGACGGTTTCTCCCTGTCCGGCGAAGGCGCAGACGGGCATGCCTTCCAGCAGGCGCAGCACGGCGGGCGCGGGCACGGCAACGCGGCCGTGGGCGCAGCTTGTCACGCCGTCGGCCAGCGGCAGGGGGCCGCAGACGATGCGCCGCGCGTCCAGTTCCACAAACAGGCGACAGACAAGGCAGGTATCCAGAATGCTGTCCAGCGCCCCCACTTCATGGAAGGCGACCTTTTCGGGCGCGACGCCGTGCACGGCCCCTTCGGCTTCGGCAAGGATGCGGAAGGCGTCCGAGGCGAGTTCCTTTGCGCGATCCGGCATGCCCGAGTCGGCGATGACGGTCAGAATGTCCGTCAGCGTGCGGTGGGCGTGCTCGTGCGGCAGATCGATGCGGCAGCCGAAACCGGAGATATGGTTGACGGCGCGGCGTTCCAGCTTCAGGCAGCCGTGCAGCGCGGGCAGGGGCAGCTCTTCCGTCAGGGCCGCGAGGCGGGCGTCGTCGATGCGCGCCAGCGCCGCCAGTCCGGCCAGCATGATGTCGCCGGAAAGTCCCGAGGCGGGGCGCACCGTCACGACGCGGGACGTGGGAGCGTCGTGCGGCGCGGCGTGCGGTTCGTCGTGCGGCGTTTCGTGGCAATGGCTTGTCATGGGAGTGTCCTCGCGATTTCGAAAGGGCGGCTGTGGAAGATCGGGCGATGACTGTACGCCGACATGCCCGCGCGGTCAATGTTGCCGGGTTCCCCAGGGGCAGGAGCAGCGCAGGCTTTCGGCGGCAAGGCGCCCGTCCATATAGAGGGAGAGGGCCGAAACGGCCCGGTCGCAGACCGGAAAGGTCGGGATGTCGCGTTCGCGCAGGGCCCGGCGCAGCGGCTCGAACTGCGCGCCCCCGTCCACGACGGCCACGAGCGGCTTTTCGGCCGTGCGGCGCAGGCGTTCCAGACGGGCGAGAATGCCGTCGGGCGCGTCCATGCGGAACTGTTCGTCGTCGCTGTCGGCAAGGCTGTGCGTGACGGGCGAGAGCGGGTCAAGGCCGACGACCACGGCGTCGACAGCGTCGTCCGCCAGCATCAGTTCCGCCATGCGGGCATGGGTTTCGTCGTCGGCGGCGGGGTTGATGTCCAGCGGATTGGCGACGGAAACCAGACTGTCGAGTTTCTTGGCCTCAATCAGGGCCTGCATGGCGGCGCGCGTTTCAGGGGAAAGGGCCCCCAGCGTCATGCCGCATTCGTCGGATTGAAGGTTGTCGGCCATGCCCACGGCCTCGAATCCCGCGCCGCTGACGGCCCCCAGCCGCATGCCGCGGATACGCATGCCGCCGAAGGCGTCGGCCAGCAGGATGAGATCCTGAAATTCGCTGAAGGTGCGCGCCACGATGGCGCCGGACTGGCGCAGGCTGCTTTCACAGACCATGTAGTCGCCGGCCAGCGAGGCCGTGTGGCTGCTGGTGGCGCCGCGTCCTTCGGGCGTGCGGCCGGCCTTGTAGAAAATGACCTGCTTCCCGGCGCAGACGGCGTCCCGCACGGCCTGCGCGAAGGCCAGCCCGTCCAGATCGCGGAAACCTTCCGCATAGACGGCAATCACGTCGACGGCGTCGGAATCGCGGAAATAGCGCATCATGTCGCCGAGGGAAAGGTCGGTCTGATTGCCCATGGAGACAAGGTAGGCCGGGCGCAGCTCCGGGGTCTGGCTGTAGCGGTTGAGCAGAAACGCGCCGCTCTGGCTGAATATGGCCACGCGCCGGTAGGGAGCGCCGCTTTCCTGCCGCAGCTTGGCCGCGGGAATGAACCATGTATTGTAGTTGCCGGGGCGGGAGACGACGCCCATGCAGTTGGCGCCGAGAAAGACGGGGCCGCCGTCGGGGCGGCGGTGCGCCTCGGCCATGCGCGCGGCCAGCCGCGCGGCCTCGTCGCGGCTCGCCGCGGTTTCTCCCAGACCGCCGGGGATAAGCATGACGCTGCGCGCGACGTCGCGCGTCAGCACCTCGTCCACCAGGGCGGGAACCTGCGGCGCGGCGACCGCCACAATGAGCAGATCCAGAGGTTCCGTCAGTTCGGCAAGGGAGGAGACGCAGGCGGCGCCGCTTTCGTCCGCGCCGCCGCCGGGACGCACGATGCGGACGGCGGAGGCGTCAAAACCCGAGGCAAGGATGTTTTCCAGAATGATGCGCCCGAAATTGCGCCGCCGCGCGGAAACGCCGACAATGCCGATGGAACGCGGATGCAGGAGATTGTCCACGGTCGCGTGGGGGCGTTCGACCTCGCGTTCCCGGGGCGGCGAAAAGCGGCACATGCCGTCCAGGGGCGTCATGAGAAAGTCGCTGAAGGAGAAGGGGTTGATTTCCAGCTCGTCGATGACGAAGGGGGCCGCGTCGTTGAGCGGCGAATAGTAATTGCCCAGCCGGATGAAGGATTCAAAACATTCAATCAGCTGCTCGTCGGTGACGATGCGCCGCTGCCCGCGGCTGAGGCCCGCCAGCTTGCGATAGGAAACCGTGGCGCGGAAACGGTCGAAAAAGGCGTGTCCGTCGGTGAGGGCCGTGGGCGCGGCTACGACGGCCTGCCCCTTGCGGAAGCGCTCGGCATAGAGTTCCGCGTCGGCGCCGCCCAGGCCAGCGCTGATGATCATGCCGAATTCGCGCGTACGCCGCAGGCCCACAATCAGTTCGTTGCCGAACGCCGAGGAATCCGGCGGCATGTACTGTACCTGAAGCACGCCGCGCACGTCGCGGCTGACGGCGTTTTGCAGGGCCGCCCCGGAAAGACCCCGGTAGGCCGCCGGAGCGGCCTGCGGATGCCGTTCCAGCCATTCGGCGTAGCGCTCCGGCACTTCGCAGAGCATGCGGCGCACCGTCGAGCGGATCTTGTCCGCCGTCTTGGGGATGATGCGGACGCCCTCCAGCTCCGTCTTGTGGACGATGGTCGGCGAAACGATTTTCAGCACGGTCCTGTCGCCGGGCAGGGAGAGGCAGGCCTCCTCCAGCGGACGGGCGTCCTTGGCAAGAAAGATGTGGCGCGGCGGCGTTTCCGCGCCGGAGTACCCCAGAAGGGCGTAGACTTCGTGTTCCAGAAGGCAGTCGCGTCCTTCGGCGGCGGCCTGGCGGAAAAGTTCCGTGATGGGGGCGTATTGTATGTTCAGCTGCATGGCGTTCCTCGCGCGTCGCGCGCTGTCGGGAGGGGAAGGAAAGGGGCGCCTGTAACGAGGTTTTCCAATCCTCGCTCGTATGGAAACAGCGTGCGGGTTTGGGGGAGGATGGGAAAGTTTGAGGGGGCTACGAGAACGCCTTTCCTCGCGTCGCTACGGAAAGGCCGGGTCCTTTTTGTCGCGAGCGGCGCCCCGGCGGGCGGCCGCGGGTCGCGCAGCGGAGCAAAGGCGTTTCTTCCCCCTCAAGGCAAAACGTAATGAGTCCCGAGTCTAGAGCGTTTCTCCTTTGAAAAAGATGAAACGCGAGGCGGCGGCGCGCCGCCCGGCCCAAAGCGAGCGGAAAAACCGCGTTTTTTCCGCGAAACGACAGGTCGTATGGTTTGAAATGCGAAGCATTTCAAACTGAAATTGTTCTAGGGATAGAAGGGCCAGATCAGCGGGATGAGCAGGCAGCAGAGCAGCAGGCAGATGAGCTGAAGCGGCCAGCCGTACTTGAGATAGTCCAGAAAGGAGTAGCGGCCCGGGCCGAGCACGATGGTATTGGGCGGCGTGGCCACGGGCGTGAGAAAGCAGGTCGAGGCCGCCATGGCGATGCCCATGCAGAGCGGCAGGGGGGAAATGCCGGAAGCCTGGGCAATGGGCAGGGCCAGGGGCGCCATGAGGGCCGCTGTGGCCGTATTGGACATGAAATGCGTGATGATGGTGGTAAGCAGGCAGCAGACCGCCATGAGCAGCCAGGGATCGGAAAAGTTGGTCACGACGGTATGGGCCACCAGGGCCGCCGCGCCGGAGCTGGTCATGGCCGCGCTCATGGAGAGCATGCCCGCAAAGAGAAATATGGTCGTCCAGTCCACGCTGTGGAAGGCTTCGCGCATGCTCATGCAGCGGGTAACGACCATGAGGCACGCGCCCAGCATGGCGGCCGTGGTAAGGGGAATCAGCTCGCTGGCCATCATGACGACCACAAAGAGAAAGATCAGCATGGCGTGCGGCAGCTTCTCGCGGCGGCGGGGGGCTTCCTCGGCCAGAAAGAGTTCCTCGTCCGTTTCGGGATGATCCGGCAGGAAGCGGTGCCCGGCAAGGCCGTAATACAGCAGGCCGGCGAACAGCAGCGGCAGGCCGATCAGGGCGAACTCGAAAAAGCCGAACGGACGCGCGCCCGCCTGCGCCAGCATGGAGTTGATGATACCGTTGGGCGGCGTGCCCACCAGCGTCACGGTGCCGCCCAGCGACGAGGCGTAGGCCACGGGGAGCAGGATCTTGCCGGGGCTGATGCGGGCGGAAAGGCAGATGCCGAGAATCATGGGCACGGCCACGACGATGGTGCCCGTATTGGAAAGCACGGTGGACAGCAGCCCCACGGCCGTCATGGCGCAGACCAGAAGCAGCACCGTGTTGCCGCGCGAAAGGCGCACGGCGGTACGGCCGACCATGTCGGCAAAGCCGGTGACGAAGGTGCCTTCGCCCACGATGAACATGGCCATGAACAGGACGACGGTGGGATCGCCGAAGTAGCTGAAGGCCTTTTGCGCGGAAATGATGTCCGCCAGCGAAAGGGCGATGGGCACGAGCAGGGCCGTGATGGGCAGGGGCACGAGCTCGGTGAAGAACATGAGCGCGGCAATCAGGAGAATGCCCAGGGTTATGTAGGCCTGCGTCGGGTCCGCCGGCAGCTCTATGCCGGTCGTCGCGGCCTGCGCGGCGGAAGCGCCAAAGAGGAGAAGGCAGAGACAGCAGGGAAGGATGCGCTGCAACGCTCGTTTCATGGGCGGAATATCCTCTTGTGTGAGCCTGGGAGAGCGGCAATCGCCGCGGCGCCGCAGACGGGGCGCGCGGCGTTGTCGAAGGGAAAGACAGGAGTGCGGCGCCGCGGGGGGATGTTGCGACGCCGCGCCCCCCGCAGGGCGTAGGGAACTCGGCGGGGGATGGTATGAGACGCTCCGGAATCGTCGCGGGAGAAGCGCGGCCCCCGAAGCGCAGCGGTCACGAAGGCGCCCGCGGACGGGGCGCGCACGTTGGCGGCAGGGGCAACATGACAGACTAGCGGTCTTTTTTCAAGTAGGTAGAATTTCTCGCGCTGTCGGAAGAAATATGAAATGCAGAAGGAAAATACCGCGAGGCTTGCAACGCGGACAGAACTGTTTTACGCTGGTTGCGTATCCATACGGTCTGCGTCTTTCTTCTCTGGCGCGGGGGCGTATTTTTTCATACTGTCAAAGGAGAACTGCCATGAAATGTACGCGGCGGAACTTCCTGAAGCTGGCCGGGGCCGGGGTGCTGACCCTTACCCTTGGTCAGTTGGGAATAAATATTGACGAAGCAATGGCCTATGCGGGCAAGCTGAAGATCGAGGGCGCGAAGGAAGTCGTGACGATCTGTCCGTTCTGCTCGGTATGCTGTCAGGTTATCGCCTATGTGCGCGACGGCAAGCTCGTGTCCACCGAGGGCGATCCGGATCATCCGGTCAACGAGGGCGCTCTCTGCGCCAAGGGCGCGGCCCTCTTTACCATGTACACCAGCGACCATCGCCTCACGAAGCCCCTCTACCGCGCGCCGCACAGCGACAAGTGGGAAGAGAAGGACTGGGACTGGACGCTGAACCAGATTGCCCGGCGCGTCAAGGACGCCCGCGACAAGGACATGATCCTGAAGAACGAGGCCGGTCAGACCGTCAACCGCCTCGAAAGCATCTTCATGATGGGCACCTCGCACGCCTCCAATGAAGAATGCGCCGTCATTCATCAAGCCATGAGAAGCCTGGGCGTCGTCCATATGGACCACCAGGCGCGGGTCTGACACAGCCCCACTGTTGCGGCTCTGGCAGAGTCGTTCGGACGCGGTGCGATGACCAACCACTGGATCGACATCAAGAATGCCGATGCGGTGCTTATCATGGGCAGCAATGCTGCGGAACATCATCCCGTGGGCTTCAAGTGGGTCATGCGGGCAAAGGACAACGGCGCCGTCATCATGCATGTGGACCCGAAGTTCTCTCGTACTTCGGCCCGCTGCGATTTCCATGTGCCCTTGCGGTCGGGCACGGATATCGCCTTCCTTGGCGGCATGATCAATTATATTCTCGAAAACAAGTGCTACTTCAAGGAGTACGTACTCAACTATACCAACGCCTCCTTTGTGGTCGGCAAGAAATACGGCTTCGACAACGGCCTTTTCAGCGGTTACGACGCGGCCGCGCGCAGCTATAATCAAAGCGCGTGGGCCTTCGAGACCGACGAAAGGGGCGCTCCGGTGCGCGATTTCACGCTGTCGCACGAACGGTGCGTCTTCAATCTGATGAAGAAGCACTATTCCCGCTATACGCTGGAAAACGTGTCCGCGACCACGGGCGTTTCCAGGGAAAACCTGCTGAAGGTCTACAAGGCCTTCTGCGCCACCGGCAAGCCGGACAAGGCGGGCACCATCCTGTACGCGCTGGGCTGGACGCAGCATACCGTCGGCGTGCAGAATATCCGCGCCTCCGCCCTGATCCAGCTTCTGCTGGGCAACATCGGCGTGGCGGGCGGCGGCATCAACGCCCTTCGCGGCGAGCCCAACGTGCAGGGTTCCACAGACCACGCGCTGCTGTACCACACGCTGCCGGGCTATATCGCCCTGCCGCTGGCCCAGTGGCAGACCCTGGCCGAGTTCAACAAGGCCAACACGCCCGTGACGGCGCTCAAGAACAGCGCCAACTGGTGGGGCAACCGGCCCAAGTACTTTGCGAGCCTTCTCAAGGGCTGGTTCGGCGACGCCGCGACCCCCGAGAACGACTTCTGCTACGGGCTGCTGCCCAAGGGCGAGAAGGGCGAAGACTACTCGTACATGTACGTCATGGACAAGATGCTGCACGACAAGATGAAGGGCGGCTTCGTCTTCGGCGTGAATCCCATGAACAGCTTCCCCAATACCAACAAGATGCGCGCCGCCCTGGATCATCTTGACTGGCTTGTCTGCGCCGAGCTCCATCACTCGGAAACGTCCGACAACTGGCGCCGCCCCGGCGTGGACCCCAAGACCAAGAAAACGGAAGTCTTCCTGCTGCCTTCGGCGCATCGCGTCGAAAAGGAAGGAACCATCAGCAACAGCGGCCGCTGGCTGCAATGGTTCGACAAGGCCGTGGAACCCGGCGGTCAGGCCCGCAACTTCGCGGATATCTTCGTGCCGCTGATCAACAAGCTGCGCGAAATGTACGCCGCCGAGGGCGGCGCGCTGCCCGAGGCCCTGCTCAAGCAGAACTGGCCCGCCAGGTACGACGCCGAAGAATGGGCGCGCCGCATCAACGGCTTCTTCTGGGCGGATACCAAGGTGGGCGACAAGACCTACAAGCGCGGACAGCTCGTGCCCGCCTTCGGCAACCTGAAGGACGACGGCTCCACCTCCTCGCTCAACTGGCTCTACTGCGGCAGCTTCACCGAGGAGGAAGGCAACAAGTCCAAGAAGCGCGACCTCAGCCAGACGCCCATGCAGGCGGCCATCGGCCTGTATCCCAACTGGTCGTGGTGCTGGCCGGTGAACCGGCGCATCCTGTACAACCGCGCTTCGGTGGACATCAACGGCAAGCCCTACAATCCCGCCAAGGCCGTCATTCAGTGGGACGGCTCCAAGTGGGTGGGCGACGTGCCCGACGGCCCGTGGGCGCCGCAGGCCGATCAGGAAAAGGGCAAGCTGGCCTTTATCATGACGACCAACGGCTACGCCCAGCTTTACGGTCCCGGCCTCAAGGACGGCCCCTTCCCCGAACACTACGAACCCGCGGAACCGCCCGTGGAGCGGCATCCCTTCTCCGGCCAGCTCCGCAGCCCGGTATACAAGTTCCATTCCTCGGAACTGGACAAGTTCGCCCGCGCCGCCGACCCCGACTACCCCATCGTGCTGACGACCTACAGCATGACGGAACACTGGTGCGGCGGCGGCGAAACCCGTAACGTGCCCAACCTTCTGGAAGCCGAGCCCCAGCTCTATATTGAAATGAGCCGGGAACTCGCCCGGGAAAAGGGCATCAAGAACGGCGACGGCGTGATCGTCGAAAGCCCCCGCGGACGCGTGGAAGCCATTGCCATGGTGACCATCCGCCTGCGGCCCTTCACGGTCATGGGCAAGACCGTCCATCTGGTCGGCATGCCCTTCGCCTACGGCTGGACGACGCCCAACTGCGGCGACTCCACCAACCGCCTGACCGTAACGGCCTATGATCCCAATACGACCATTCCTGAAGCCAAGGCCTGCTGCGTGAACATTCGCAAGGCCGACAAGCTGACAGAAATCCTCTAGTTCAGACGCGGGGCGCGCCCCTTGGGAGCGCGCCCCGCAAGGAGCAAGCAAGATGCCGAAATCATTCTTGATCGACACCACGCGGTGCACGGCATGTCGCGGTTGTCAGGTGGCCTGCAAGGAATGGCACGATCATCCCGCCAACGTCACCAAGCAGCGCGGCACCCATCAGAACCCGCCGGATCTCAATCCCTATAATTTCAAGGTCGTTCGTTTCCGCGAGCATCTGGGCGCGGACGGCCAGGTTATCTGGAACTTTTTCCCCGAACAGTGCCGCCACTGCGTGACGCCCGTCTGCGTGGATGTGGCGGACATGACCGTGCCCGGCGCCATGGTGCATGATCGCGCCACCGGGGCCGTGCTCGTCACGGAAAAATCGGCCAAGCTCAGCGCGGAAGACGCGCAGGCCGTCATCGACGCCTGCCCCTACAACATTCCGCGCTACGACCCCGCCACCGGGCGTCTCACAAAATGCGACATGTGCATTGATCGCGTCGCCAACGGCATGGCGCCCATGTGCGTCAAGACCTGCCCCACAGGGGCCATGTACTTCGGCGAACGCGCGGAAGTGCTGGAAACGGCGCGCAAGCGTCTTGAAGCCGTCAAGGCGGACTTCCCCAAGGCGCGCCTTGTGGACGCCGACGACGTGAACGTCATCTACCTGCTGGCCGAAGAGCCCGAGCATTATCACGATTTCGTCGCCTTCGCGCAGCGATAGGCGCATGCGGCGCGGCGGCTCCGGCCGCCGCAGCCAAGGGAGCATTCATGGGCGAAACCTGTCTCAGCGTTGCGGAAACCCTGGCGGACGTCGCCGCCCGGCGGCCCGCCCTCAAATCTGTTCTTGCGGCCTTTCAGCCGATGATGGAACTCCGCGCGGCCCTTACGGCCGAACTCGGAGAATCCGTCGCCGCCGCGCTGACCCTGCCCGCGTTCAGCCTGGAACGCGCCGCGCAGGGCGCGCCCCTGATGGCGGGGATGTCGCTGCACGGTCTGGCCGCGCCGCTGCGGACGGCGGCGCGCCGGATGCTGCCGGAGCTGTCCGCCCTCGCCCCGCTGGCGTCGCACAGGGCGGCCCTGGAAGATCTCTTCCTCGGGGAAGGCGCGGCTTCAGAGCGGATTGTCGAGGCCCTTGTCGCCGGCAACGGGCCGGAGTTCGAGCGTCTGGCCGGGGAAGCCTCCGTGCCGCCGGAGACGCTGGGCTTTGCGCTGGACTTCATCGCCGCGCCGGTTCTGCGCGCGCTGGCCGCTCAGGCTATTCCCGCTCAGGGCGAGGCGCCCTGGAACGGCGGCGCCGTCTGGACGCAGGGCTACTGCCCCGTCTGCGGTTCCCTGCCCGTCATCGCCACGCTGGACAAGCGCGTTTTTGAGGAAAAGAACGCCTTTCTGGCGGGCGGCGGCGGCAAGAAACGTCTGCATTGCGGCCTGTGCGCCTCAAGCTGGACGTTTCGCAGGAGCACCTGCCCCTCGTGCGGCAAACAGGGCAACGAGGTCATGGAAATCCTGCGCGAGAGCGGGAACGCCGACGGCGAACGCCTTGACTGGTGCGTTCACTGCAAGACCTACTGTCCCGTCGTCGATCTGAGGGAACGGGAATCCGTACCCGACATGGACGCCATGGCCCTTGGCATGCTGCATCTTGATATAGCGGCGTCCCGCAAGGGATTGCGCCCGCTCAGGCCTTCTTTCTGGAACATGTTCTAGAGCGCGACGCGCTTCCGCCTCCGCGACGCCGCGCGGCGTTCGCGGACGGCGGACGTTCTTCAGAGGAGTTTTTCCGTGAAATATATCGCAGCCGCAGTCATTCTCGCCTCCGCGCTCTGCGCGGGGCAGGCACAGGCCCAGGAGGAACCGGCGCGCAAGGGCGTGCTGTTCAATCCCATTGAGCTGCGTTCCGGTTCGTCCGAACGCATGCACGTCATTTTCCGCCATACGTCGCACAAGGGCGTCAAGTGCGGCTTCTGTCACCATGCCACGCCGACGGACAAGCCCTATGTGTCGTGCACCACAGAAGAGTGCCATTCCCTGAAGGGCCCGCGTGAACGCGATACCATGAGCGTTTTCATGGCCTTCCATTCCCGCGAGTCCGAGCGTTCCTGCTATTCCTGCCACAAGTCGCAGGCCGCCAAGCATCCCGAATTTACGGGGTGCCGTCCCTGTCATATGGGAGCCGCCGCGGCGCCGGCGCCGGAAGCGAAGAAGTAGCGATCTCCAAAACGTCTTCTCGTCCGGGGGGAAATCCTCCGTCGCAAGGCCCGCGGGACTGTTTGTCCGGCGCGCCGCGCGTCGGAGAGGTTTCCCCCCCTTTTTTAGAGCATGTTACAAAAAATATCCGTCTTTGCCCGCCAGACACGGCGCGCGGGTTTTGGGGAGGATGGGGGAGTTTGAGGGGGAAGGAACCCCTTTTTGCCGCAAGCAAAAGGGGGGCCTTCCCCCTCAAGGGAAACGAAAGCAATTTCAGTCTAG
>CALUWU010000153.1 GCA_944324555.1 uncultured Desulfovibrio sp. | reverse complement strand
GGCTTTTTCAGCCTTTGCGGGAACAGTCGCCAGCAGAAAGGCGGCCAGTGCCAGTACAAGGAGCTTTTTCATAGCGTTTTCCTTTGAAAAGGCGTCAGCAAAAACAGCGCCCCACCCATTGGGGCAGGACGCTTTTTTACCAAAAGCCCCGCCGCCGTGCAAGCGCGCGAACTCCCGGAGCGCCTGCCCTGGCGGGCTTCCGGCCGCGCTTCGGGGGGAAAGGGGCGCGGGGAGGGGGCGGGCCGTCCCCCGGCGGCGGGAAAGAACGATCAGGCCCTGGGGCGGTCGCCGATGGCGGCGGTGATCTGGGCTTCGGCGGCGAGCTTGCCGTCGACGTAGGCGCGGGCGTCCATCTTGCAGAGCTTGAGTTTCATGCGGATATTGGAGCATTCGAGGTCGAGGCGATCGCCGGGGACGACCTGCTTGCGGAATTTGACGCCGTCAAGGCCGGTAAAGAGAAAGAGCTTGTCGTCAAGGTTGCCTTCGAGCCCCGAGACGGCGAGCAGGCCGCCGGCCTGGGCGAGGGCTTCGAGGATGAGGACGCCGGGCATGATGGGGGCGCCGGGGAAATGGCCCTGAAAGAAGGGTTCGTTGACGGTGACGTTCTTGTAGGCCTTGATGTGGGAGCCGGGAACGCATTCGACCACGCGATCCACGAGCAGGAAGGGATAGCGATGGGGAAGGATGGAAAGAATGCGCTGGATATCCATGCTGACGGGCTCGGACATGGGGAACACTCCTTTGATGCGTTTGATGCGTTGCCGGGGCCCGGAGAGGGCCGGAAGCGCGGGACTGGGCGCATGGTAGCGGCCTTGCGGGGGAAGGGCAAGGCGGATTTTCCGGAAGGGGGCAAAGAAAAGCGCCCTCCGGCGGGGCCGGAGGGCGCGAAGGGAACGAAGGAAAGGACGGTCTACTTGCTCTTGTCCTTGTAGAGCTTGTTGACTTCGAGGAGCACGTCCTGGGTGAGGTCCATGCTCTTGTCGGCATAGAGCACGCCGCCGGCGGTAATGTCGACAACGAAGTTGAAGCCCTTGCGCTGGGCCACTTCATAGGTGGCGTTGAACACGAGCGTGACCATATCCTGACGCAGCTTGATTTCTTCCTGTTCCACCTTGCGGAGGAAATTGCGGGTCTTCTGATCCAGTTCCTGCTTCAGGCGGATAAATTCCAGCTTCTTTTCTTCGCTGGCCTTGGGGTCCTTGAGGGCCTCGGCCTTTTTCTTCAGGGTTTCGCCCTGCTTTTCCAGGGCTTCGCGCTCCTTGCCGTACTTGCTTTCCATCTGCTTCTTGGCGGCCTTGGCGGGGTCGCTCTGGGTCGCGACGGCCTGCATGTCCACCACGCCGATCTTGGCGGCGGGGGCGGCCGTTTCGGCGGCGAAGGCGGCGCCTGCCATCATGACGCAGAGAGCAAGGGTCATGAGCAATACTTTACGCATCTGAAACTCCCTCTTATTTCGTGCTGAATTATATCGTCCTTGCGGAAATCGCGCGCAAACGTTCGCGTTGAAAGCCGTGAAAACTGGCGGCCGGAGCGCGGTTGCGGCGTTTTACAGGCGCACTGGGCGAACATGCTTCACATAGCATCAGCGCCCTTGCCCGTCAAGGCGTTCTCGGCGGTCCGGCGTTTCAGCAGCCGGTTCTTGTAGGCGAGAATGCCTTCCGCCAGGCCTTCCGCCAGCGCGAGGCGGTATTTTGCCTGAAGCAGGCGCTTGGCCTCGGCGGGGTTGGTGCAGTAGCCAAGTTCCACAAGGACGGCGGGCATGTTGGCCCCGAGCAGCACGTGGAAGGGGGCGGAGCGCGTGCCGTTGTTCTTGACGGTGAAGCCGCGTTTCTTGAGGCGGAAGATGGTCAGGCGCTGAATATCTCCGGCGAGGCGGCGGCTTTCTTCCTGTCGGGCCGTGAGCATGACGTCGGCCAGAATATCCTGAAGGTCTCCTATGCGACGGTCGCTGCGCGCGTTTTCCAGCGCGGCGACGCGGGCGGCCTGCGGGTTGCTGGCCATGTCGAGGAAATAGGTTTCAAAGCCGTTGGCCGAGGCCGTCGGGCTGGCGTTGATATGGATGGACACGAAGACGTCGCCTCTGGCGGCGTTGGCCTTTTCCGTGCGTCCGCTCAGGCTGATGGACGTATCCTTGGTGCGCGTATAGACGACGTCGAGGCCGTTGTCTTCCAGCAGGCGGCCGAGGGTCATGGCCACGTCGAGGGTTATGGCGCGTTCGGTCAGGCCGTTGTGCTGCGTGCCCGGATCGCGGCCGCCGTGGCCGGCGTCGATGACGACGCGCCCCACGGAAAGGCCCAGCTGGCTGACAAGGTTCGTGCGGCCCGCCCGCACGAGCTGATGGCGGGGCGGGGTCGCGTCGTTTTCGGCGTAGGCCGGGCCTTCGACCTTGCGGGGCAGGGGCGTCTTGCCCGAGGCCACCGAAAGCACGATGCGGAACGGATCGCGCAGGCTGCGGATATCGTAGCGGCGCACGTCGCGGAACTCGAACTGAAGGTTCGGGCCCTTCTTGCCGTCGCGCACGCGCACGGCCTGAAGCAGGCTTCCGCGCACGGTCACGCCGCGCCGCACGTCCTTGACGACGGAGGCGTCGTCGATTTCCAGCACCACCTTGTCGGGGGCGTTGTTCCTGCCCTTGACGAGACGCGCGCCGTAGGTGGTGGGTTCGCTCAGTTCCAGCACGATTTCCACGCTGTTCTTGTTGGGCGAATCCCAGGAAAGGGTCTGCACCTCGGGGCGGGCGTCGCGCGCGGCGCGGCGCGGCGCGTCGACGCGCGGGGCGGGCAGGGCGTTCTGAAGCGACGCCACGGCGGCGGGCGGGGCGAGTTCGTCGCGCAGGGCCGCGGCCGCGGTTTTCATGTCGCCGGTCGGGTAGTCCTTGAGCTGGCGGTCGAGGAGCGCCCGGGCGGCGTTCTTGTTGTTCAGGTGTTCGGACTGAATGCGGGCGGCGCTCAGCAGGGCGTCGTCGGCAAGGGCGCTCTTGGGGTAATCGTCGGGCACGACGAGGTAAAGCTCCGCCGCCCGGCGGAATTCGCCGGAAAGGTGGGAGCATCTGGCCAGTTCTTCCTGACTGAGGGCGGCGCGGAAGGCCGAGGCCGGGCCGATGACCGGGTGCTTTCGGGCGCGTTGCAGGGTCAGGAACTCGTCGCGCAGCTCTTCCCACGGCTGCCGCTGGCAGGCACGCACCTTGTCCTTTTTCAGGGCGGCCATGCGGTCCTTGGCGGCGCGGTAGCGCTCCAGCAGCTTTTCCGCGCTGAGCGAGGGCGCCGGAGGCGCCTGCGGTTCCGGGGGCGGAGGCGGGGCGTCGTCTATCTTGCTCTTGACGGGCTGGGCCACCTTGCGGGCTTCGGGCGAGGTCTTGCCGTCGGCGGAGGCGCGCAGGGCCTTTTCCAGATCGAGGGCCTGCGGGAGCATGTCGCCCTCGGGATACTGGCTTTTCATGCGCGCGATAAGCTCCAGCGCGCCCTTGTCGTCCTTGAGCCAGGCCGCGCGCAGGCGGGCGGCGCAGTAGAGGGCGTCGTCGGCGAGGCGGCTGTCGGCATGGCGCTGGGCCACCTGTTCGTAGGTGTCCACGGCGTTCTGCATGTCCTGCCGGGCGAAGGAGCGGCGGGCCAGTTCTTCCAGCGTTTCGGCGGCGCGGAAAAGCGCCGCCGGTCTGTTGGGCCACTTGGGATCGTTCTGGTAGATGGACTGAAATTCCTTGGCGATGTTTTCCCACGGCTCGCGCAGACCAGAGCGCTTTTCGTCCAGCTTGAGACGTTCCGCGCTTTCCTTGGCCGCCGCATAGCGTTTTTCAGTGGGAGGGAGGGCGCTGTAGCCGGCATCGTAGCAGCACATCACCAGCAAACAGAGCCCCACGATGAACAGAAGGGGAGGCGCCAGACGCCTGCTAAGCGTCGGGCTCCGCTTTCCGGCCTTGGAGGATTCGTCGTTCTTGCTCATGGCGTTCGCTTGCAATGACGTTAGGCCGCACGCGTCCGCAGGGGAGTGCGGGCAAGCCTGAAGGGCCGTGCGACGGATGGGATGGAAGTTTGGAAAGACCCTAACGCAGAAAAAGCGAGATCGCAAACGTCAAGACTTTGTATTTTATCTAAAATTTTTCTAAAGAAACTCCCTTGAACTGTACCGTTTCTTTAGCGCATTTTTATTTTCATTCATATCGCGCCGTTGCGATGGCGCGCGGCATGCATGTAAACGCCGGCGCCAAAGGAAAAATTTTTTCCCGAAAAAGCGGCCGGGCCGCGCCGGAAGACGGCGGGGACGGGCGTCGCAAGGAAAGCCCTGTTTTTCCGTGTTGTTCCACCCTTCCTGCCAAAGCCTTTTCAGTGTGAAACGCGTTGGCCTGTCGCTTCGCGGAAAAGCGCGGTTTTCCGTTCACCCGGGGTCGGGCGGCGCCGTATCGCCGCCTCGCGCGTCGTCTTTTCAAAATCATTTCTTTTTATCAGCCAGAGGGCTTCCGTCGCGGACGGCCGCGAGGCGCGCCTCGACGCCGGCGGCAAGGCCCGCCATGTCGAAGCGCCGGGCGAGGCGTTCGCAGCGGCGCAGGTAGGCGTCCACGGTTTCGGGGGCAAGGCGTCCGCGTCCGGCGGCAATATCTTGCGTGATGCGGAGGTTGACGGCGGGATGATAATGAAATTCGTCCCGGTAGTTGGCGACGTCGTCTACAAAGGCGCAGTCCTCAAAACCGAAGACGGCGACGTTGTCGAAGTCCCGCGCGCGCAGGGCCATATGGCGGACAAAGGCCTGATGCAGGACAAAGTCTCCGGGCCGCGAAAGGAGCCAGTCGGCGTAGACAAAGCGCCAGTAAGGGGGAAAGACAAGGTAAAAGCGGGTTTGGGGATACTGGCGGGCGAGGGAAAAAAGATTGTCTTCCGCATAGCGGCGGCTTCGCTCCAGCCTTCGGGCGTCGGCTTCCGGGAGGGGGCGGTCCGCCTTGTCGGCATTGCGCGCGGCCTCGGGCAGCCGCGTCAGCAGAAAGCGGCGGGTGTCGTCCTTGTCCATGTTGGCGATCCAGGCGTCGATTCCGCCGAAGCGGTTCATGAAAAAGGGATTGTCGGCCCAGCCCGCCGACATGTCGGGCGTGGAGGGCTTGTTGATGCGGTTGCGGCCCGTCAGGACGGACTTGATATATTTCTTGTGCCGGTACATGAGGAGCGGGCTTATCCTGTTCTTGTAAAGACCGGTCCATTCGAGCGTGTTTTCCATTTCCATGTCGTTGCAGACAAGATAATAATAATCGAGAGAATAGACGACGCTTTTTATTTTTTTCCGTGCGAGCAGATACTCAAGAACAATCTTGCGGGCGGGATAGGAGCTGCCGCAGAGCGACAGATTGACGAAGCGCCCGCCGAGAAGGCGGTTGCAGTCCTTTGACGACGTGTTTTCCAGAAGGGACGTTCCCAGAATGACGGAATCGAAGTCGTAGGCGTTGATGATGCCGAGCGCCTGAATCCGCATGTTGCCGACCTGCATGGGGATGGGAACATCCGTTGAAAGGAGGCGCGTCCGGGGGAAGAAGCAGAGGGGGTCCGTCTGCGCGGCGCGCAGGAAATAGCCGCCCGCGGCGAGGACAAGGAGCGTCGCAACGCAGGCGAAGAACAGCAGGCAACGTCTTTTAT